>DATDRZ010000047.1:0-4503 GCA_035291465.1 Anaerolineales bacterium | reverse complement strand
TTTCCAATCAAAACTCGTACATTGATAGGATAAACGCTTTGCCCTCGGCTTCACCTTAGCTTAATCTGACGGACTATAATGTAAGCAGGCCCAACCTTCGCCTAAGTGATGGCCCTCCTTGCCAGGCGCCTGCCTTGGCGCCGAACCCCTGCTAAACCCCGCGCACATAAGCCGCGGCGCGCTCTGGTCGACCGCTTTCATTACTGGCTGACCGGCGTCATTGCTTTTTTCCTGGCGCTGATCATCCAGACCTGGCGTAACCGCACGGCGCGGGCCGTCATTCTCTATTTCGCCGCCATTTCCGCTGCCGTCATCTATTTCTTTTCATTTGAAACTTACACCTCGATCTTGGGCACGGCCTCCAATTTTGTTTTTGGTTTCGGATTCATCCTCATTCAGTTCGTCGGGCTTTTTTGGTTCCTGAGCCGTACCCGCGTCATCGAAACCGTCCCCGGCGATAAAGGCGCCATCTCCTTCGACGATTACTACGGCTCCAAGCATCTCGTCAAGCTGATGCGCGAGTGGACCAAGTTGCTCACTGTGGATAAATCCAAGCTGGACGCCATGGGCGGTCGCAGCCTCTCCGGTATCCTGCTCATCGGCCCACCAGGCACCGGCAAGACCATGCTGGCGCAATGCCTCAGTACTGAGAGCCATGCGGCCTTCATCGGCATGTCCGGCTCGGATTTCCAGAGCATGTTCTTCGGCATTGGTGTGCTCAAGGTACGCAGTATGTTCTCCAAGGCCCGGGAGCGCGCCAAAGAGTATGGCGCGTGCATTCTCTTCATCGACGAAGTCGATTCCATTGCATCCAGCCGCGGTGGGGTGGTAGGCGATCCTAACCAACCTGTGATGGGCGGCATGGGCGGCGGTTTGTTCGGTGGGATGAGCGGTGGACTGGGTGTGCTTTCCCGCCTGCTGGTGGAAATGGACGGCATCACCGAAGTTCCGCTGCGAGATCGAATCCAAAATCGCATGCTTGCCTGGCTGGGTGTGAAGACCATCGATCCCGGTGTGGTGCTGGTAATGGGCAGCACCAACCGCCCCGATGTGATCGACCCCGCCATCCTGCGCCCGGGCCGCTTCGATCGCAAGATCGAAGTCACTCTGCCAGATCGCGGCGACCGGCGCGCGTTGTTCAATGGTTATCTCAAGAAGATCAAACATGACGGCAAGATCAACGTCGATTATTTGGTGCGCATCACCCCCGGAGTTTCGCAAGCCTTCATCGCCTCCGCGGTCACCAAGGATTCCGCCCGCCTGGCCATCTTCGATGGTCGCAAGGCCATTCGCCAGGGTGACATCGAGATGGCTTTGCAAGAGATCACCGTCGGCATTCCGCAGCCGGTAGGCGAACTCGAGCCTCGGCAGCGCGAAGTGTTGAGTTACCACGAAGCCGGGCACGCCGTGGCGGTGTATCACTACATGCGCGACGACGCCAACATCGGCTGGGCCTCCATTGTGCGCCGCGGCGGCGCCATGGGTTACGTGCAGCACGTGGAAACCGAGGACCGCTACATCATCCCGCTGGCCCGGTTGAAGAAGGGCATCATGGTCAGTCTTTGCGGCCATGAAGCGGTGAAGCTGGTGTATAGCGAACCGTGGACCGGCGCGGCTTCCGACCTGAACAACGTGCGCCGCATGATCGCGGTGCTCATCGCCCATCTGGAATTCGGCGCTTTGCCGCGCGATTTCGACATTCTAAAAGCCATCGAGCAGAAGCAGATCGATCGCTACATGGAAGACAGCATGGCCAAGGCGCGGACCTTCCTCACCGCGCACCGCGCCGAACTGGACGCGGTGGCCGCCGCCTTGCGTGAACGCGATGAACTGCAGGGCAGCGAAGTGATTGAGATCATCGAGAGCGTGCATGCGAAGGCTGCGTAAGTATTTGGTGTTTTGGATCCTCGTTTTGGGCGCGTTGGCTCCGTTTGCCGCGCCGGTTGGCGCCTGGATGCGGCCGGCTTTGGCGCCTGTTTTGGCGCCGCCAGCCGTTTCGAGACCTGGCAACCAATCCACCGATCCGAATGAGTCACTGGCCCTGGTGCTTGAAGAACATTTTGCGATGGTGGATGTAGTGAACATCGATCACACTTCGAACGAAGACGGGGACCCGGTATTGACCCTTCAAATGATCCTCACCGCCCCGTTGGGATCTTCGATCTACGAGCAACTGCTTGCGGAATCGCTGCAAGGCCTGGATGAATTGAAGACCGGTGACGAGAAATTTTATTTGATCGAACTGCTCTACGGCCACTGGCTGATTGGCCGCCTGCAATGCACTTCCACTGCTTATCGAGGCGGAGCCATTAACCCCAACCTGTGCGATTACTCCGATATCGATCCTGCTTCCTACGTGGGGGATGAGATCCGCTGGCCCGGCAGAGCAGATGGGTTCACAACCCCCCAATAACTCCTTTTATCTAGCCTCGTAAGCCGGCCACTCCACTTCGACGAAGGGTGTGTACCCGTGCTTTTCCGCTGCGGCCACGCGCCCATGTGAAGCTTGAGCGCAGCCAGGCTCGTCGACCACTTCGATCGCGTAGGTATATGAGCCCACCGCGGTGAATACGAATTCGCCGCCCTGGCACACCCAGGCTTCCAGCACGTAGGGAGTCTGCTCCGAGTCGTCGCCGGCGCGCAGCACCAGCCCGTTGTACCGAACGGTGACCAGGCTATTCTGGCGCGTGGCGGTCACCCCGCTCATGCCGTTGGTGTAATAAGGCGACCAGGCTAAGACGATGTGCGGGTTGACCATCGGGAGCGCCAAAGGATCGCCACCACTGATGTCCAGGAAGTTTGGCCCGCCGTTCACCCAGCAGCGGTTCGTGCCCCCCAGGGCGCGTGCCAGCACCCAGTCGCTGTACTCCATGCGCCCTACCAATTCGATGGTGGCTCCCCCGGCAAAAGAGAATTTATATAAGAAGGGGGCTCCCGGTCCGAAGCGGCATGAGAGCCTGCCATCCACGATCACTTTGGCGCGAAGCGAGGAAACCGGGGTTGGAGTGTTCGTCGCGGTTGGCGTCTCGGTGGCGGTGGCGGTTGGCGTATCCGTCGCGGTTGGGGTGTCGCTGGGCGCCGGCGTCAGGGTTGAAGTGGCCGGTTCTGGCAGCGGTGTTTCCGTCGCTACGGGCGTTGGGGCGCAGGCCGCGAGGAAAAGTACGCAACAAGCAATACGCAAAGTCTTCCGTATTGTCAACTGTTTACTGTCAACTGCCCACTGGTTTACGGCCACTGCACTTGCACCGGCTGGGTGTATCCTCGCTTTTCCGCGCCCAGGACCATGCCGTGCGAAAGTTCGCTGCAGCCGGTTTCGTCGCGAATGTTTACCGCGAATTCATCGGTGCCTGCGGTGCGGAACACGAAGTTGCCGTTCTGGCAAACCCAGGCCACCAACACAAAGTGGGTGTCTTCCGGGTCGTCGCCTTTGCGCAGCACCATCGGATCCCAACGCACGCGCACGATGTCGCCGTTGCGAGTGGCGGTGACGCCGCGCAACGGGCTGTAGTAGTCTGAGTAGGGCAGCACGATGTGCGGGTCGCGGATGATGTTGAACCCACCCTCCGCGGGAAATTCCACCAGGCTAGTATTGATCCAGCAATTCGCCGAAGTGGCTACCACTCGCACCAGGATCCAGTTGGCGTTGCGCTCCATCTGTCCCAGGATCTCCACGGCATCCCCGGTGTGCAGCACGGCGCGCAACAGATAGCCGCCGCCCGGGCCGACCCGGCACGATGCGTTGGCCACGTCCACTTCTCCGGAAACAGGCGCCAGGGTGGCAGTGATGCCGGCCGTGGGAGTCTCGCTCGGCGGCACGGCTGCGGTTTCCGTCGCCGGTATTTGGGTTGCTGTCGCGGTTGCCTCTGGTGCTGATGAGCAAGCGGAAATAATAAAAACAAGAAAAAGGAAAATAACAGGCAAATGATTGGATCGACTTGGATCCAGCGAGCTAGAACTTTTAAGTTGCAGCATAGGGATTTCATCCCTCGTCGCCGCAGAGCGGCTCGC
Source organism: Anaerolineales bacterium (assembly GCA_035291465.1). Lineage (GTDB taxonomy): Bacteria > Chloroflexota > Anaerolineae > Anaerolineales > UBA11579 > JAMCZK01. The sequence goes on along the minus strand of DATDRZ010000047.1, from coordinate 495 downwards.
TCGGGACAGGCTCTGGGCTGCGACGCTAAAGGCGTCGCAAAACGCCCTCCTCGAAAGGACAGGTGAGAGTAGGTTCACGGCCAGGGGATGGTCCTCCAATTCGTATATCCGTGCTTGTCCGAGCCAAAGGCGCGCCCGTGCGATTCTTCGGCGCATGTTTGCTCGTCTTGGATCTCGACGAAGGTCTTGTTGGTGCCGTAGGCGCGGAAGACAAACTCACCGTCTTGGCAGACCCAAGCTTCCACCAGATATTTGTATTGCAATGAATCGTCCCCTGGCAGCCACTCGAATGGCTCCCAGCGCACGGTGACCACGTTGCCGCTGCGGCTGGCGGAAACCCCTTGCAGGGGTTTGTAGGGTTGTGTGGTCCAAGGCATCACGATGTGCGGGTCGGTGATGCGCAGCACTCCGCTCAGGTCGCTGCCGGGGTCGATGAGTTCCCGGCTTACCCAGCAACCATACGGTTTTTTGCTGTAATTGGGCAGGTGCACGAAC
>DATDRZ010000046.1:0-2495 GCA_035291465.1 Anaerolineales bacterium | reverse complement strand
CTGGCGTGCCGCGTGCAAGCCGAATCGCATGCGCCCCAATGGGGCTGGCAGCGCCAGAAGTTGCCCTATCACGCGCAGAAGGCGGTGGACTATTTCTCGGTTTTTGGCAAAGTCGCCGTCGCCCGTGCCTACTTTTACGCGTCCGGCCAGGCGGGGAAGTGTCCGTTGGATCGGGCGCTGAGTCTGCCGGAGCGGTGTTACTCGGACTTGCTGATGGAATGTGCCGAACTCTTGGCGGTGGATAGCGCGTATGACAAAGCGGTGGGGGTGTTGGCGCGCCTGCTGGGGGTGAACCTGTCTGTGTTGGCCGCGGAGACCGCCGTGGCGAAACACAGCCAAGCGGTCTTGGCCTTCTATGCTCAGCAAGCCCCCTTTCCTCGGCGTGAAGAAGGACCCATCTTGGTGGCGCAGGCCGATGGCAAGGGGGTTCCGCTGGTGCGCCCGGACGGGGACGCGCCGAAAGTCCGACGCGGCAAGGGAGACAAGAAAACCCGGAAAAAAGAGGCGATCACGGTGGCCCTGTATACCATTGCCCGGTATGTTCGCACCCCGCAAGAGGTGGTCGCGGCCCTGTTCCGGGAAAAATCGCCGCTGGGAAACCGGCCCACGCCGCAGCACAAACAGGTCTTTGCGAGCCTGGATGGGAAGGCTGCCGCGCTGCGCCGCTTGGCGCGGTGGGCCACCAAACGCGATGGGCCGCATATCCAGCAACGAGTGGCCTTGACCGACGGGGCGGAAGCTTTGCAGGATCAGATGCAGGCGCACTTGCCGGGCTTCCCGTTGGTGCTGGATATCATCCATGTGGTCGAACATCTGTGGACGGCAGGCACGGCGCTGTATGGCGAAACGGACCCACACCGGGCCGAATGGGTCAAAACCCAAGCGTTGGACATCTTGTCCAGTTGCGCCCCAGCCGTGATCGAACGCTTGGAGGCCCATGCCCGCACCCTGGCCCCGGAGAGTCAAGCGGCCAAGGCCCTGCGGCGCGAAGCGGGTTATCTGCAGCGCAATCTCCCGTTCATGGACTATGCTCGCTACCTGAAGAACGGCTGGCCGATTGGCACGGGTGTGGTCGAAGGCGCGTGTCGCCATTTGGTCAAAGACCGCATGGAACTCTCGGGCATGCGCTGGACGGTCGCCGGAGCCGAAGCCCTGTTGGCGTTGCGCGCGGTCAACGAGAATGGGGATTGGGAAGCGTTTCATCGGTTTCGGCGCCAGCGTCGCCACAAGCAACTGTATGGTAAACCGCTCAATGAGACGTGGATTGATCCGGTCGAACGACTCGAAATCAACCAGATTTAGTCACACCCTAATCTATTGACCGGTGGTTTACGCACCGCCTTGCCGCGCCATCAGACCCTGCGCGCGACAATCGAGTGGAGTTACGACCTCCTCTCGGAGCAGGAGCGTCTTCTTTTCAGGCGCTTGGCAGTTTTTATGGGCGGCTGGACGGTGGAAGCCGCAGAGGAAGTCTGTGCCGAAGATAGCATCGAATCAACTGATATCCTGGATTTGCTTGCGCAACTGGTCAGCAAGTCGCTGGTATGGGTTGAGATCTCTGACAGCGGTGAAACTCGTTATCGTAGGCTCGAGACCATACGCCAATTTGGGCGTGAGAAGCTATTTGAAACCGCTGAAGCCACGCCACTGCAAGACAGGCACCTAGCCTACTTCATGGATCTTGCCGAGCAAGCAGATAAAGAAATCCACGGGCCGAACCAGATTGAATGGATGGATCGCTTGGAAAGGGAAATTGACAACTTTCGCTGTGCGCTCGATTGGTCTATTTCCGAACATAATACCGAATCCGCGCTGCGCCTGCTTGGCATGTTGAGCTGGACATGGGGATGGCGAGGTCATTTTAGCGAAACATGTGGTTGGTTCGATAAGATACTCGCACTGCCAGATGTCAGCGATTATCCTGCTCTATACGCCAGGCTGCTCAATTATATGGGACTACAGAGTTGGTGGTTAGGCGATTTTGATCATGCACGATCAGTTTTGGAAGAAAGCCAGGCAATCTGGATGAAGTTGGATGCTAATGGAGAGCTAGGCTTGGCTGATGCACTGGAGTGCCTAGGCAATGTCGCACTTTTCCATGAAGCAGACATTAAGACGGCGCAATCTTCTTTTGAACAAAGCTTCGAACTATATCAAAGGCACGGGGACCAGCGGGGGATGAGTTGGGCAATGTTAGACTTGGGGAGTCTGGCCTTTGTTCAAGGTCATCATGCCAGGGCGGAGGAACAATTCATGAAAGGACTGGCCAAATTTCAAGAACTAGGGGATAAGTTCAGTGTAGCGTATATACTTACTGGGTTGGGAGAGTTGACGCGATTTTTAGGCGAGTATGAGCGGGCAGGCAAGTTCTATGAGCAAATTCTGGTAATTTATCGAGAACTACGCGGCCGCTTTACTCTGGCGTGGCCTTTCGTCGGCCTGGCGTGGGTGTCACTTCATAGAGGTGATTATGGCAAAGCCAAAGACTTGTTTGA
>DATDRZ010000045.1:0-3356 GCA_035291465.1 Anaerolineales bacterium | reverse complement strand
GCTTCCACCGTGCCATGGACACAGCTGGAGCCATGCTTGGATTACTGATTGCCGCCGTTGTCGTATGGTCGGCGCAGGCAAACAATCTCAATCTATCGAAATCCACCTTTCAAACAATCGTTTTAATTAGCCTGATCCCGGCGTTTGTGGCGGTTCTAACCCTGATCATTGGGGCAAAGGACGTCGCGGTAACAAGCCGGCGCACAGCGCCAAAATTTTCGCTGCGGAACATGGGTAAGCCTTTCAATATTTTTCTTGTTGTCGTGGGTATCTTCACCCTGGGGAACTCCTCTGATGCTTTTCTGGTTCTGCGAGCTCAAAACCTGGGCGTCTCGGTGATCGGCATTCTGATCATGCTGGTAGTCTTCAACCTGGTCTATTCACTCGTTTCCACCCCGGCAGGCTCGCTTTCCGACCGGGTCGACAGGCGGCGTATGATTATCGGCGGTTGGTTGGTTTATGCTGCGATCTATTTTGGCTTCGCTCTGGCGCAAGAAGGTTGGCAGGTGTGGGTGTTGTATGTGGTTTATGGACTGTATTATGGGATGGCATATGGCACGGCCAATGCGCTGGTTGCAGATCTAGTCCCGGAGAACCTGCGGGGCACTGCCTACGGGACTTACCATGCCATGATCGGGATTTTGGCTTTCCCTGCATCCTTAATTGCTGGCATCCTCTGGCAAGGAGCAGGAACCTGGGGAGGGTTTGGACCTGCTGCGCCCTTCCTGTTTGGCGCGATGTTGGCGTTGTCAGCGGCTTTGCTGATGGCCTTTTGGTTCCCACGCTTCACTCATAAGCCTGCTGGAGGCTGAGAGCCAGGCTCGCAGCATTGGTTTATGCCGGAAATCGTTTCCCCCAAAGAGTTTATCCGCCTTTTGAGTGAGCTCCAACATCATGAGGAGGCGCAACGACGCAAGGTCGGCGATTCCACTCTCGACCCGCAGCTTGCCTTGCTGCGCCAATGGCAAGCGGAACGACTACAGCGAACCTATGCCGATCTATTGAACGACAAGCAGTATCGATCTGCTTGCCTGTTCTTCCTCAGCGACATTTACTCTCCGCGTGACTTCAGCCAGCGAGATCATGATGCAGAGCATCTCTATAGCCTGCTGTCACGCTTTCTGCCTCAGGCGATGCTGAGGCTGCTGGCAGACGCCATCCGCACCAACCAGCTAACCGACCAGCTCGATCGAGCTTTGCTGCTTGAGCTCAAAAATAATTTCGGGATGACCGACACGCTCACCCCGGAACTTTACGCCCAGGCCTTTCGCCAATGCGACAACTACACCCAACGGCGGGAACAAATCGACCTGATGGCGAAAATCCTCCAAGAGGCGGCACAAGGCGCGCGAAACCCGATCTTCGCGGCCAGCCTGCATCTGGTTCGCCGTCCTGCGCAGCGGGCGGGCTGGAGCGAAGTATATGATTTCTTCGAACGCGGATACCAGGCCTGCAGGCCGATGAGAGACGTCAAGTTTTTCGTGAAGACCATCTACCAGCGAGAAACTACCCTGTTGGATCAGATTTTCTCAGGCGATCCGGAACCATTTGCACTAAAACCAGCCAACTATTGACGATTCGAATAATTGCTGATAGACTCCGGCGTCGCGATTTAGGCGCCTTTATTCCAGAGACAATCGACAAAGCGACGCACAAAATACCTTGTCGCAGCGTGACCCCTCTGGTATAATGCCATTCGCCTTTGCGCAAGAACTTTATTAATTTATTGCCGACGTAGCTCAATCGGCAGAGCAACCGCCTTGTAAGTGGTAGGTTACGGGTTCGATTCCCGTCGTCGGCTTCCGTTGAGGGTTGGCGATCAGGGCTAAAACCGATTGGCCTTGATCTCGAGCCGGCAACGGAATGGGTTGAAAAAAAGCTCGGGCGGTTACCCAAGTGGCCAACGGGGACTGACTGTAAATCAGTTGGCAGAAGCCTTCGGAGGTTCGAATCCTTCACCGCCCACCTGAGTTCACAACACACTGACAGGTGTTGATGGGCCACCCTGTCAGTGTGTTGTGAAGAGGCAAAAGCCCTCATAGCTCAGTCGGTAGAGCACGTTCTTGGTAAGAACGGGGTCATGGGTTCAAATCCCATTGAGGGCTCTGATTGCCAAAGGCACAAGCGATTTAGAAGGAGAAGTATTGTATGGCAAAGCAAAAATTTGACCGCAGCAAGCCGCACATGAACGTGGGGACGATGGGACACATCGACCACGGGAAGACGACTTTGACGGCCGCGATCACGAAATACTGCCAGATGCAGGGGCTGGCGGAGTTCCGGGCGTTCGACTCGATCGACAATGCGCCGGAAGAGAAAGCGCGCGGGATCACGATCAACATCGCGCACGTGGAGTACCAGACGGCGAAGCGGCACTATGCGCACGTGGACATGCCCGGACACCGGGACTACATCAAGAACATGATCACGGGAGCGGCGCAGGTGGACGGAGCGATCCTGGTGGTGGCGGCGCCGGACGGGCCGATGCCGCAGACGCGGGAGCACGTGCTGTTGGCGCGGCAGGTGGAAGTGCCGGCGATCGTGGTGTACCTGAACAAGGTCGACATGATGGATGATGAGGAGCTGTTGGAGCTGGTGGAGCTAGAGCTGCGCGAGCTGTTGAACGAATACGGCTTTCCTGGGGACACGACGCCGATCGTGCGCGGGAGTGCGCTTCAGGCGCTGGAGAGCAAGAGCACGGACCTGAATGCGCCGGAGTACGCCAGCATCAAAGAGCTGCTGCGGGTGGTGGATGAGTACATCCCGGAGCCGGTGCGCGAGGTGGACAGACCGTTCATGATGCCGATCGAAGACGTGTTCTCGATCAAGGGACGCGGCACGGTGGTGACGGGGCGCGTGGACCGCGGGCGGATCAAAGTGAGCGAGCCGGTGGAGATCGTCGGGCTGCGGGATAAGAGCATGTCCTCGGTGGTGACCGGGACGGAGATGTTCCATAAGTCGCTGGATGAAGTCGTTGCGGGAGATAATGCCGGTCTGCTGCTGCGCGGCATCGAGCGGACGGACGTGGAGCGGGGCATGGTGGTGGCCAAGCCGAAGAGCATCACGCCGCACAAGAAGTTCATGAGCCAGGTGTACGTGCTGAAGAAAGAAGAAGGCGGGCGGCACAAGGCCTTCTTCACCGGCTATCGACCGCAGTTCTACATCCGCACGATGGACGTGACGGGGAACATCAAGCTGCCGGAAGGCGTGGAAATGGTCATGCCGGGCGACGATGTGAACCTGGAAGTGGAGTTGATCGTGCCGGTGGCGCTGGAGCAGGGCTCCAAGTTCGCCATCCGCGAAGGCGGCCTGACCGTCGGCGCTGGCGTGATCACCAAGATCCTGGATTAAGCTGG
>DATDRZ010000044.1:0-7367 GCA_035291465.1 Anaerolineales bacterium | reverse complement strand
ACCACGATCACGGGCTCAAGACCAGCACTAAGCGCGGTTTCGGCGGCATGGCGCACAAATGGTTTACCTCTCCAGTCCAACAGCGCCTTGGGTTGTCCAAATCTTTTTGATTCGCCTGCGGCCAGCAAAATGCCCGCAACTGGTTCGAAGACAGCAGCTAGAAACGGGGTCTTTTGTAAGGCTCCAATCCAGATAGCGTTATAGGCCGAAAGCAGGTCTCTCGCCATCCTTCGCGCGGTAGCTTCAAGTTCAGGCGAGTCGGCTTGATTGAGCAACAAAATTCGTTGCGCACCTTTGGGAATATTCTTCAAGCCGCCGGTTTCATGATGCAAAACCGATAGCATGGCCCCAGACGTAATCTCGTCTCCTATTTTCAGTTCGCTTAATTCGGCGAACCGTTCCGGCCGGTGAACACTATCATGGTTCAACGGTTTGCCGAGTCCCGATAAACCAGCGACCACAATAACGGCGTCGACGAATTCTGGGATCGCCGGCTCGTGTTCCGCAGGTGCCTTAAGGGCACGCAACCGGGCACCATCTGCTTCTATAAGCAGCGGGATTGAACCTTTACGCCCAAGATCACTCAGGGCGTGAAGTGTTTTAGAATCTGGACCGCCAACGCGAACCCCGTTCCTGAAGGGTCCAGTGGCAATAGTGACCTTAGGTAATTTGCCGGCATCGAGTGACTCAACATCGCCTTTACTCTGCAATGCGATCTGAAGGTCTCCGGATGCCGCTTGGGCATCTGATAAATGAGTGCTCGTTGTGACCAGGACCGATTTCTTAAACTGACGGGCTAGAATGAATAGAGCTGTGCTTTTCCCCCCTGCGCCCACGAAGGCAATCTGAGGCGCCTCACCGAGGCGAAGTGCCCGCTGCAGCGGGATCATGCCCAAAGCTGGTCGCGAATTTCCGCCCGGACCAATAACGCCTCCAAAACCCCGCCGCCCACAGCCAGCGCTTTATCGGAGACTCGCCGGCAGTAGCTGGGATCATTACGTGGGTCGAGGTCACCGATCTTCATCCCCGGTGTCAACTCGACCGATGGATGGATCAGGCCGCGCAGCACGCCGTGAAATTGTGCAAGGATTTCTTTTCCACCCACCCTGCCAATCAAGTCGCCTTTCCGCAGACGCTGGCCGATTTCCGCCCCGTGTTCGAGATATCCTGAATCGGGTGCATGCAGCACACGGTCAAGTTCACGGGTACCAAGGCTTCCGGGCTTCCCTGTGTCGGCAGCCGCCGAGCCTTCCCAAAAGACGCGACCCAGATTGTGGCCCCGCAGGGTTTCCACCAATGCGTGACAATTTTTGCCGGCAACAAAACCGGGGCCCAAGCCAATGAGCAGAGGAACCGCACTTAGCGCTATATCCGGTGGTTGTTTAGTCATCCTGGCATCGACGTGAGCTACGGAAAGGGTTGCAAGCGCATAAAGCTCCGGGTCTACCAAAACCGGAACCTCACGAGCATCCAGCACATCCAAAAGCTCGGAAGGATGCTTGATCCTTCGCCCAACAATGCCTTCAATCTCGATTTTTCCCGCATAGATCGCCTCAGCGAAAGCAACTGTGCGCCTCACCGCCAAAGGTTTCTCAAGCTCAGCGATTACGACGCGCATGCCGGCGCGATAGAGGCGAACCGCTACTCCGGAAGCTAAATCTCCACCACCACGAATGATTACTGGGCTTGCCATACTCGCATTATAGTGAAGAACTACGTTTGGAGAAACTCGATTAGGTACTTGTTGACCACGTCCGATCGTTCGAACTGAGGGATATGTTTGGCCTGGCCGATTGGATGGAATCTGGTTTGCGGTACCAATTTGAGAAAAGTCTCGCTATGCCGGAAAGGCACCGTCTCGTCTTCCTTACCCCAGATCAGCAGGACTGGCTTCTCCGATTCGCCGAGGCGCCGGAATGGAAGCAAATCCTCATCGAGCATGCCGCTTCGCAGGCTGGACAGGATTGCGCGTTTGAATCCATAATATTTCATTTGCTCCAGATAGCGAGGAATGAAGTAATCTTTTTCCTCCTCAGTGGGGTTGTAAAAATCACCGAACATCGTTTCAAGCAAGGTTTTTGTTCCAAAGAATCCAAGGAAGCCAAGCAAGACCTCACCTAGAACAGATACTTTTAGTACCTTTACTGCGGAGGGCAATTTAAGATCAAAACCTGCGGGGTCAATGAACGCAAGGTTGCGCACGCGCTTGGGAAAACGGTAGGCGAATTCGGCAGCGATCGGTCCGCCCATCGATAGCGAAACCAAATTCGCTTGATCGATTTTAATCGCTTCTATGAGATCGGCGAGCTGGCGGACGAACAGCGCTTTATCGTAACGGACCCGCGGTCGATCAGAGTAACCACGGCCAAACAGGTCGTAACGGATCACACGGAAGCCTGCCGCAGCCAACGCATTGAAGTTGCGATCCCAGATGAAACTGGGCACTGAAAAACCGTGGATCAAGATAACCGGGTTGCCGCGTTCGGGGCCGGCAGCCTCGTAATAAGTAACACCATCGGTGAGCCAGACGGTTTTCCCAGGCAAGGTTTCGCGGACGCGGGCGTCGAGGACGAGGTGTTCACCTAGGAAGAAGCGATCGAGGACTGACATGAGAAAACCAACCACGGAAACACGGAGATAATTAATGCACTCCGTGTCTCCGTGGTTCTTATTGGATCTTTCCAAGCGCTCGCAGGACGCGTTCAGGAATCAGCGGGAACTGGTCTACCCAGACGCCTGTTGCGTCGTGGAAGGCGGCGATGACCGCGGCTGCAAACGGGATGTACGGCATCTCGGCCATGCCGCGCACGCCCCAAGGACCTACTTTGTCGGGATATTCGAGGATCAATGATTTCACGCGATCAGGAACATCAAGCACGGTCGGAATGAGATAATTGGACAAGAATTGAGTTTTCACGTGGCCATCTTGCTGGATGAAATTCTCCAAGATGGCATAGCCGGCAGCCTGCACCACCGCACCTTCGATCTGGCCTTCAATTTGCTGAGGGTTGACGGCCTTACCGACATCATCGGCGCAAATTACGTCGAGAACGTGGACTGCGCCGGTTTCGGTGTTCACTTCAAGAGCAACAGCCTCGGCGACGTAGCCGTAAGCGAAGTTGGGATTTGATTCACCGGTTTCGGGATGGTATGGCGTGGTCGCGGGAGGGACATATTTGAATTCAGCAATGGCCGGCCGGTCCTCGTTCTTCCACTTCTCCAGCGCCGCGGCTGCCGCGCCGCGGATGGCATTGCCCGCCATAAAGGTCATGCGCGACGCGGATGCAGAACCCGAGTCGCCTGTGACCGCCGTATCCGCCAGCACCAGTTCGACCTTTTGCAGCGGTACCCCAGCAGCCTCGGCAGCCATCTGCTTGAACACAGTGTGCGCGCCCTGCCCCACATCGGAGCCGGCGTGATGCACCACGACGCGCTCAATTTCGGCGCGGCCATGTAATTCGATGGTCGCCCATGAACGTTCAGGAAAGCCAAACGAAAAGCCGATGTTCTTGAATCCGTTTGCGAAGCCAATGCCGCGCTTGATGTTGGATTTCTTCGCAGGCTTGGTCTTAGGCCATTTCGCCCCGCTCCTCAGCCGCTTCCAACCGGATTTTCCTCGTTTCCAGCCGGCAGCCTTGGCGCCGGCGGCGATCACCTTATCGAGCGTCACCCCTGAGGGCAGCGATGTGTTCACCGATATCAAATCACCCTCGCGTGCCACGTTGCGCAATCGCAGCTCAACTGGATCCATTTTCAGAGCTGCTGCCAATTTATTCATTTGCGTCTCTGCGGCAAAGGCCCCTTGAGGGCCGCCAAATCCGCGGAAGGCGCCTCCCGGGATGTTGTTGGTGTAGACGGCATACGAATCCACTTTGACGTTGGGGATCACATAAGGACCGCTGCACATCAAGGTAGCGTTGCCCATCACTTTGGTTGAGGTGTAGGCATAGGCGCCGCCATCGGCGATGACTTCGGATTCGGCGGAAACAATTTTTCCGGTTTTAGTCGCTCCCCACTTCGAACGAATAATGTAAGGGTGACGCTTGTGGTGACCAATAATGGATTCGGCGCGGTTCCAGATGATTTTCACCGGCCGCAGAATGCCGCGCTGCTGCAGGCGCCAGACGGCAAGCGCCAGTACGATCTGGATTGACATGTCTTCGCGACCGCCGAAGGCGCCGCCGATGGCTGGATGAATGACACGCACTTGATCTTCGGGCAATCCCAAGGAATGTGCAATGGCTTCGCGCTCCTCATGCGCCCACTGCGCCGCCACTTCTATCGTCACGCGGCCTTCCTCGTCGATGTACCCAAGGCCGGCTTCCGGCGCCAGGTAAGCATGCTCTTGTGCCGGCGTGCGGTATTCGCTTTCGATGATCACGTCTGCCATGGCAAAGCCGGCAGCCACATCGCCTTTGCGAATCTGGTAATGGCAAAAGACGTTTGATTCCTGGTCTGGGAAAAGCAGCGGCGCGCCGGGTTTGCGCGCCTCCTCAGGATCGGTGAGGACGGGCAAGTCTTGGTAGTCGACTTTGATCAGATCGCGGGCTCGGGCAGCGATGGCTTCAGATTCGGCGACGATGAACGCTATCTGGTCTCCAACAAAACGAACCCGGTCGGCAAACGGCTTGCTTGAGCCCGGACTGCAAAGCACAGGTTGATCCTTAAAGATCAAGCCATACTCGTTGACCGGTACATCCTTGGCGGTGAAAACCGCTATTACACCGTCAAGTGCTTCGGCGGAGCTCGTATCAATAGACCGAATGATGGCATGAGGGCGCCCTGCAAAAAGGACCTTGGCGTAGGCCTGGTCAGGCTTATTGATGTCACCGGGATACAACGTTTGCCCGGTGACTTTTCCAAGGGCGTCAACCCTGGTCAGGGATTGGCCGATAACGGAGGCCATTTATTACCTGCGGCGACCTGAACCGATACGAGTGATGAGTTCTTCATTTTCGCGGCCGCCCATCAAGGAATAAAGGAGGGAGGCTAACACTGAAAAGATCAGATATAGCAGGATCGAAAACAGCAGCGACATACCGATCAGTAAATAAAGCTGGGCGTTCACATCCAGTCGGGTAAGCTCAAGCGTCAAGTTTGGATTCTGTTCAAGGAGGTAATTCAGCGCCATATCCGCCAAGCCATAACCGATAACGGGCAGCATGATCATCATGAAGAGACCGATGCCGCGCCAGATCGGGTGCAGGCGCCAGGTCAGTAAACCACGTCGTACCGGAGGTCTCATGCTTTTGCCTTCCTTTCCTTGATCGGCTGTCCGGCATGCTCGATGGCATCCAGGATCTTATAGTAGCCGGTACAGCGACAGAGGTTACCGGCAACGGCTTCCTTCGCTTCAGCGCGCGTGGGGTGCCTGCGCTCTTCGAGCAGCTTGGCGGCAGACATCAAGAAGCCAGGTGTGCAGTACCCACATTGGACCGCGCCATCCTGGATAAAAGCGTCCTGCACCGGATGCAGGCGCCCGTTTTGGGAAAGGCCTTCGATGGTGAAAATTTCGGCTCCATGGGCGCGAGGCGCAGGCACCAGGCAACTCATCACGGCCTTGCCGTCCAGGAAGACGGTACAGGCACCGCATTCACCCTCTGCGCAGCCTTCTTTCGTGCCGGTCAGTAATGCCTCCTCGCGTAGAAGTCGGAGCAGGGTTTTCTCATGACCTGATTTGAATGAGTATTGTTTTCCGTTTATTGTTGCTTCAATGCTTTTATCGTCTTTGCGAGAAGGCGAAGCCGACGAAGCAATCCCCAAGCCGGGTTTCGAAATACCACCAAGAAGAATCGGCTTCTCCGGGATGCGCAGGGCCTGCTTCTTCGCGGCAACATCCGATAGCACCTGGGTGACCACGACCCTGACCATCTCGTGGCGGTAGGCCGCCGAGCCGCGAATATCGTCAATGGGTTTTGCATCCGCTTGAGCCAATTCAGCAGCGCGGCTGATGTTTTTCGCGGTCAGCTTCTTGCCCGATAGGAAATCCTCGGCGGCGTAGGCATGAATGATGACGGGGGCGACAGCGCCCAGGGTGATGATCGCCCTCTTTACTTTTTCGCCGGAGATATGGACGATAGCCGCCGCATTCACCACGGAGATGGCCTGGGCGCGGCGCAAAGTGACGCGCATAAATGCGCCGCTCGCAGTTTTTGGTAACGCAGGGAAATTGATGTCGACGAGCATTTCGTCCGGCTGCATAACGGTCTTGCGCAGCCCCGTGTAGAACTCTGCAAGCGGGACAGAGCGCTTGCCGCGCGTCGAACGTAGTACAACGTTGGCGCCGAGTGCCATGAGCGGCGGGATGGTGTCGTTTGCAGGGGACGCCGTGATCAGGTTGCCAGCAACCGTACTCCGGTTGCGGATCTGAGGTGCGCCGACCTGCCAGGCAGATTGCGCTAGAAGCAGCGCGCGTTTGCGCAGAGTGTCAGAGATCGCGCAATCATTGTGGGTGACCAGCGGGCCCAGATGAATGATTCCGTCTTTGTCCAAGGAAATCTTGTCCAGGCCAGGGATGCGGGTAACGTCGATGAGCGTTTCGATGCCTTTGCGGACGCCGAGTTCCATTTCCAGGATCAGATCAGTGGCGCCGGCGACAATGCGGGCACGCGAGCCATGGGTGGCGAGAGCCTGGATGACTTCTTCGATGCTGGTAGCGTTGACGTAGTTAGACCACATGGAAAGAAACCAAAGCTATTATAAGCAACAACCTTCGCACCCACCTTGCATGTCTGAACGTCATCTAGCTTTTGGCGATTAGCTCTTAGCGCTTAGCTAAAAGCTAAGCGCTAATCGCTCATCGTTTTGCCATCTCCACCCCTTCGCAACATCACTATCTCCGACATTATGCTGAGGGCGATCTCCTCCGGGGTTTCGGCGTTAAGTTCGATGCCCATGGGCGAGCGAACGCGGTCCAGCTTGGCGGCGGGGACGCCGGCGGCTTCCATCTTTTTGCGGGCCTCCGCCCAACGGCGGCGGGAACCGATGACGCCGAGGTAAGCAGCAGGGCTATCTAGCAGCGCGGGCAGACCTTTGATGTCGAGCTCGGCGTTGCGCGTAGTGAGAGTAATGTAAGTCTGCGAGTTGATGGCGAGGTGATCGGGAAGCTGCGCGATGGTAACAGGATAGAAGGCATCGCCATGGGGGATGTTCTCAGGGTTGCAGAGTTCGGGGCGGTCATCGCTAACCAGGACGCGGTATCCGAGGAAATCGGCAAGCTGCGCCAGCGCTTTGCCAACATGGCCGGCGCCGATGATTAGCATGGTGGGTTGAGGATTAATGGGTTCCACAAAGACCTCCACTGTGCCGCCGCAGAGACCTGGGTCGCCGCGGACGGGGTCAGTCAGCGTGTATTCGAGGTTGCGGGT
>DATDRZ010000043.1:0-30766 GCA_035291465.1 Anaerolineales bacterium | reverse complement strand
CGCCGGGGCACAAGCCGCTAACAAGAAACTGGCGATTAAGACAATTATTAGCGATCTGCTCACTTCAACCATGGTTTAGCTTTCTCGCGTTGGCGAATCAGGTTTTGATAAAAGGCGAACAGGTCCTTATCCTGCTCGCCGCCCCACACCATGGGCGCGCGGCAGCCCACCAGCTTGTCGCGCGGGTCGTCCGTACCATGCTCGCTCATGCCCACTTCTGTGCCATAATAAATAATTGGTAGGCCGGGCAGCGTAAACTGCAATTCCGCGGCCCCGCGCAACTTCTGCTTGTCTTCGCCCGCAATAAAAAGGAAGCGCTTCATGTCGTGGTTATCGAGAAAGGTTGGCAGCAGCAGGCCCGTGCTTTTAAAATAATGCAAGTGGCGCCCCAGAAATGTATCGAAAGTGCCGCGGGTCATGGTCCCATAACCCATGGTGCGACGCAAGCTGTCGTTAAAGGCAAAGTCCAGCAGGCCGTCCACGCGCCCCGCATAGCGCAAGTAGTCGCTGGGGGGTTCAACCACCTCACCAAAACAGAAGCTGTCCGGGTTGGCCTGTTTGCAGGCCATCTGAAACTCGGTCCAGAATTCTGGGCCGGGGCCATTGGCGTGATCTAGGCGGAAGCCATCCACCTCGAATTCCATCAGCCAATAGCGGGCAATATCGATGATCCAGAGGCGCGCCTCCTCGTTGGCCAGGTTGACCTGCGGCATGCCGCGTACCCCAAAGAAGGTGCGATAGCCGATCTCGGATTTGTCGAATAGAAAATGACTGCGATACGGGCTATCCGGCTTGGTGGAAGCTTCCACAAAATATGGGTGTTCATATGAAGTGTGATTGGCAACCAGATCCAATAGTATTTTGATCCCACGCCCGTGGGCCTCCGTTACTAGGGCTTGCATGGCCTCCGCTCCACCCAGGCGTTCGGAGACCGCTTTGAAATCAGTGACATCGTAACCGTGGTAGCTGGTGCTTGGCCAGGTGGGGCTTAGCCAAATTGCCGTTGCGCCCAGCTCCTGGATGTAATCCAAGCGGTCGCGGATACCCCACAGCGTGCCTCCACAATAATCCGTCAGGTTTTCGGTTTGGGTCCAATCGCGCCCCTCACCAGGGTAAAAGCGGTCCGAAAAGATTTGGTATATGACCGCTTTGCGCGCCCAGTCCGGCGCCGGATAGCGGTTGACGTGATAGGCGAATGTCTTACCCGCGGCTGGCTCGCCGGGCTCCATCGCCGGGATTGGAGTGTCTGTCCAATGAGCCCGGGAGGCGATCTCTTGCCGCAATTTAGGTTCCGGCCAGTCGGCAAAAATCGGGGGCTTTCCGTCTTTCAGCCCGGCGATGGAGTAGCGCACCAGGGTTCCTTCAGCTTGGGCAGGGATCTCGCCCCGCCACACTTCCTGATACCCCCAGTTCAAGGTATCCCACTCCACACTGACGCGGTGCAATTGCACCGATTTCACCGCCGCAGACGAGCCATTTGTGGCGGTAGGTTGTCCTCCATTGATCGTGTAATAGCAAATCAGGTGGTCAAGATTCAGGTCGGGGCCCACGCGAGCCAAAACGGAAACGACCTCGTCCGGCTTAGGCTGCACCGGTTCGATGGCGTAGTTATGCTGCAACCCGCTTCGGTGGGCGCGATGGTGAACGAGCTTTAGCTCGTCGGTAATCAGCGTTCCAAAGATATTGTCTTGCATCAACGATCCTTGTTGGGCTATTTAGAATGGGAACGAGAAAATCCAGAGAGACCTGGCCGCACCAGCATGGCTAATTCGCGAATTTCTGGCCGCTAAATCCCCAATCAGACGTCACCCTTTCACCGCGCCGGCGGTCAGGCCGCTCACGATGTAATCTTGAAGGATAGTGTAAATGATCACTGTGGGAACCGCACCAATCAGCGCCCCAGCGGCAAATACTCCCCAGTTTTGACCGAAGTTCTGGTCGATGAACAGATACAAGCCGACCATCAAGGTGAATTGTTCTGTGCTGCGCAGCAGAACCCGCGCAAGGATGAATTCATTGAACGTGGACACAAAGGCCAGCACGCCCACGACGGCCAGGACGGGCCGCACCAGTGGAAAGATGAGGGACCAAAAGGTCTGCCAGTGGCTGGCGCCATCAACGGCTGCGGATTCGTCAATATCGCGTGGGATCGTATCGAAATAACCCTTCATCAGCCAGATATTGATGCCCATTTGAGTGCCGAGATACACCATAATCAGGCCACCGTGGCTATCGAGGCCAAAGGTGGGGAAGTACTCTCCTATCTGGCGCAAGAAAAGGAATAACGCCACCATGGTGAGCAGATTGGGAAACACCTGAATAAGCAAGATGGTCAGCAGCAGAGAACGGCGCCCACGGAAGCGGAATCGCGAGAAGGCATAAGCTGTAAGCATTGTCACGAATACGGCCAGGACAGAAGTGATTGCCGCAACTTTCACCGAATTCCACATCCACAGGAAGAACGGGTGCAGCGGGTCATTTAACAGGTCATTGAAATTCGCCACCGAAGCGTTGGGTGGAATGAAGGCTTGATTGGCCATGTTCGAGGTCGGGTTGATTGACGCCGAGATAATCCAAACGATAGGAAAGAGCGCAAAGAACAAGACCAGAATGGTCACCAAGATTTGGCCCAAGCGCCGCCTGCGGCGCTGCTCAGGCGTTGACCTGCCCTCTGATGCCCTAGCCCGCACGGACGTCGCCCGGAGTCGCCAGGCGAACCCATTCCGCTTGGGAACCGCCTGTTCAGACATTTTCAGAGACCTCCTCCCACATCCCCATGAAGCGATATTGAAAGATAGTGATGGAGGCCACAATGAGGAAGATCACAATAGTGATCGCATTTGCATATCCGTAATCCGCGCCGCGGCCAGATTCAAAGGCCAAGCGAAATGTGTATGAGATCAGAATATCGGTATACCCGGCCGGGGTGGCCGTATCGGGGATAGGTGGCCGGCCTTCGTTGTACGCATAAATTACCGTGAAATTATTGAAGTTAAATGTGAAGGAAGCAATCAGCAGCGGACCAACGGCCACCAATAACAAAGGAAGCGTAATCCTCCAGAAGGCCTGCCACCGCGTGGCCCCATCCACTTCAGCAGCTTCATAAATATCAGTCGGAATGCCCTGCAATGCCCCGCTGCAGATCAGCATCATGTAAGGGAAACCCAGCCACAGGTTCACCAGCAAAATTCCTACTTTGCTCCAGATCGGGTCAGTGAACCATCCAGGAGACCATCCCAAAAAGGTGACCATATTTGCGGCAATGACGCCGAAGTGTTGGTTGAGCATGCCGCGCCAGATCAGGATGCCGATCACGCCTGGCATGGCATAAGGAATGATCAGCAATGTACGAATGATCTTGCGGCCGCGGAAAGTGGGATCATTGTAGACCAGTGCCAGGAACAACCCCAATGCAAATGTGGAAACCACGGAAACAATGGCAAAGACAATGGTCCAGATAAAGATCTGGATGAACGGCCCCCGCAGAGCCGGGCTGGACAACAAACGCTCAAAGTTGCCTAGGCCAATCGTTATCTGATAGCCTGGATTCAGGGCGGCGCCGTCTGCGGATTCAAAGAACCCCGTCTGATTATTGGCCGGGTAAACGATGCCCGTTAGTCGATCGGTAATGGCATCGCTTTCCTCATCGTAGTCGTAGCGCTGCTGCAGTTGGGCTGCTTCGCGGACCGATCTAATTTTTATGATGAGAGGCGGCTCGCCAAATTCAAGTGGCGCCAGTTCACTATCCAATATGGACAGGATATCCACCAGGCCCAGGCGGGCGTAACCCTCAATGGCGGTGGGAACGCCGCCTTCGTCAAAGACGCCCATGCCGGGAATGTCCGCGGTTACGAGCGCCAATGGCTCGCCCGGCCGCGCCAGATAAGCATTGCCTTCCGCATCACTTAGCCACAACAAGAATTCGCCTTCAGGGGAACGGAATGCCGTCCAGCTATAGACCACGCCGCCCTCCGGCAGAAATGTGTCCTGGCCGATGCGCCGGATGGATTGCACCTTGGTGAGAAGATGGCCATCACTATAGTTGGTAAAGGCCGTATATACGGTGAAAATGATCGGATATAGCACAAACAGCAAGATGATGGCCACTGCGCCAGACATCCAGCGCAAGGGATAGAAGCGCTCCCAAAGGTTGATGACGTTGACAATTACCGTGGTAACGGTAATGAGCGCGGCCAGGGGCCAAAGCCCATCATGGATGAATGTATAGATTAGAAGGATGGAAAATGAATCGATGATCCCCAGCGCTGCCAGGCGCAGCGCAAGGCGTGGCAAAGAAGAGGTGAGGGAAGCCAGGGAGGGTTTCCCTTCCCTGGCTTCAGTACTCTTACCCTTCATAGAGCAGAGATTCTAATCCTATTCGGATTCCTTACTGGATCGCGTCGCGCACCTGTTGAGCGGCAGTAGCAAAAGCATCTGCGGCCGCTTGCTGCTGCGTGATCGTCAGGGTGATGGCGTTAGTCCAGGCTTCCCACACGGAGGACATTTCCGGGATGGCAGGCATGGGCAGGCCTTCGGCGCCGGCGGCGCCAAAGGCGGCCAAGTCAGGGTCGCTTATGGCGTCAAGTACGCTCAGGTAAGCGGAGGGTCGGTCTCCCGCATCGTAAAGCGCTTGCATGAATTCAGGAGTCGCAAACACCTCGGTCAGCACGGTCTGCGCCAACAGTTGGTTCTCGCTGAAAGCGCTGACCATGAAGCCCTGCACGCCCAGGAACGGGCGCCCGGCTTGCACACCGCCGGAGGGGAAGGAGTTGACGGTGTAGGCCACACCTGAATCGCGGATCAACCCAAGGGCCCAGGGACCGGTGCCAATGCAGGCCACCTGGCCGCTTGTGAACATAGCGTGCATCACGTCGTAGTCCACATCCGGAGTTAAGTGGCCAGCTTCGGCCATCGCCTGCAGGAAAGCCCCAGCAGCCAGGGCCCCTTCACTGTCCAGGCCCACGTCCGAAGCGTCGTAACCTGCGTCAGTTACGCCAAATACGTAACCGCCGAAGGAGTTCATCACCGGGAAGTAGTGATAGGGGTCATTGGTCTGGATTGTCCAAGCGGTGGATTCCCCACCCGAAGCGGCTTCGAGTTCCTCAGCCAAGGTGACCACCTCTGTCCACGTGGCGGGGGCGGGGTCAACCAGGTCGGGATTGCAGAAGAACGCAATGTTCTCAGTGGCGTAGGGGACACCGTATTGCTGACCTTCATAGGCAAAGGCATCAATGGCTGCCGGCAGGAATTCGCCGGCTTGGGCGCCCAAGTCGAGCGGGGACACCAGGCCATTGGCTACCAACTGACCAAGCCAGTCGTGAGCGCCGATGATGATATCGGGGCCTTCACCGGCAGGTCCGGCAACGGCCAACTGATCACGGATATCGCCAAAGCCCATTTCTTGCACAGTAAGGGTGATGCCATACTGGGCGGCAAATTCGTTGCCCAGGTCCGAGATGATTGGGGAACGGGTGTCATCCGCCCACACCACAAGTTCAGTTGCGGGACCCACAGTAGGTTCTTCAGTAGCTGGGGCCTCCGTGGCTTCCTCAGGCGCCTCGGTGGTAGCTAGGGCGGGGGCGCCGCAAGCGGCGAGCACCAAGCTCGACACAACCAGTAAACTCATTAACCATAAAGCTGTCTTTTTCATTTTTACTTTTCCTTTTTTTTGCCAATTGGCATAGATAGTATTGTCTTTGATCTTCTCTTCTTCTCTTTGTCTTTATTACGCGATCCGGCTCCTTTCGCTAAACGTTATTCGACCTCCAAGTATTTCGCCATGCCATGCTGGAGCTTATCCAGCAGACTGACGAGCGTTTGCCGCTCGCGGGCATCCAAATAGGCGAAACGAGCGTGCAGGGATTTGCTATGTTCTTTGTTGGCTTGGGTGCGTAACTTTTCCCCCATGGGTGTGAGCGTCACGAGTTGGGCACGCCCATCACTGCCATCATCAAGGCATTTCACCAGCCCCATTCGCCCCAGGTTGTCGACTGTGCGTGTAACCTGGCTCTTCGAGCGAATCACCCGCTGGCTCAGCTTGGTCAGCCGCAAACCGGCCTCAGGGTCGATCAAATTTAGCAGGCGATACTGGGTCGTGGTGAGCCCGAACTGGTTTAGCACCAGACGGTCACCATAATCTAACAACACATATACGTCGTGCACCAGGCGGTAAGGATGGTGCCGTTCTCGAAGTTCGGCGTGGCGGAGGGTCATGTAACGCTGGCCGTTACAAATGGTTGCGCTCGCAACTACTTTGGAGTCTAATCCAGACCCTCAGCCTTGTCAAGAAAGCGGCTCGTCTCCAAAGGCAGCCATTCCAGGTTTTAGAAGTCCCACCCTAAAGACCATCCCGGCTGCGGGAAGGAGGGCCGCTCTAATCGCCTACTCAATCAGCGTGCTTTGCTCGAGATTGATCATCCGAGCGTATAAGATCTGTTCGTTCACTTCCAGGTTGTTGATCAGGCTGAGGCAGCGCACTACGCCATTGCCCACTAGTTCACCTTCGATTTCGCCATATTCCACTTCGAAGATCACATTGTCAGCCCGCATGTCGTTGGAAACAGAGTCGGGGTCTTGCCAGGTCCCCAATGCGCTCAACTCCGTTGTGGCCTTCATGAAATCTAGCGCCTCGGCCTTGAAGCGCGGTAGGGTCAACGTGAGCAACTCCTGTTGGCTGCGGTCTAACTCCGTGTTGGTGCTTGCATCTCCGAAGAGCAGCGCGAAGAGCATGTCCTTGCAATGGACCAGCAATTCGTTCCCCTGAGGAGAGCGGAATGATTCTCCAATGAGGTCAGTGCCCTTGTCGGGAACAGTAGCTGCCAAGAAGCCCTGCCTGATCAAGTTTTCGCGGTCCAGTTGACCATATTTCTTAAGGAACTCAGCAAGCTTGGCTTGATCCAAGCCCAATTGTTTTACCCGATCCAGGCGTTGCGACCTGTTTTGCGCCACGATCTCTTGCTTGATCTTGCGGTCCATGGCCTGAAGGCTATGGGCGTCCAGGGTCAGCCGCACGATCTGCTCGACCAGCCACTCCTTGTCCTGGCCGGCCAGGTAAGTGCGCAACTTCTCTTCGAATTGAGGAACCAGATCACGGTTGATGCGGCGCACAATGTGTTCGATATTAAACATGGCGACTCCAGCTATTAAAGGTAGCTAATTCTACTCCCCAGCCCTGGCCCCAAATCGAGATCAAGGCGCATGAGCCAGCGGGGCACGCCGTCGCTGTGCGCCTCGGTTTCCACCACTGGACGGATGCCAGCCCACTCCCCAGCTCGTCACTTTTGGCTGGGGCATGCTCCCACGGGGAGTCGAACCCCGGTTTTGGCCTTGAGAGGGCCACGTCCTAGGCCACTAGACGATGAGAGCGAGGCCAGAAAAGCGGTATCCCTTTGCGGATTTTATCATGCGCCCCAGACCTAGAAACCCTCCAATTAGGAGTAAGCGCCTATTTACAACAAGATGTAAGTCCAACATACTTTATCACTGGATCTTGCAGGAGTTTTTTCGCTTACCTATACCAGGAATGGCCATGCCAAATAACACACGGATCGAGCGAATAACCATCCTTTTCCATGACTCGGATGTGGTGAATGAGATAAAGGGTTGGCTTAATCCCTATTCTTTACTCGTTCAACTGGACACCTTCAACAGCCTGCGGGTGGCAGTACCTCTGCTCGCAAAATCCCCCTCTGGCTTGATGTTAGTTTCCGACCGGTTTCCAGAAGCCTCGGGGCTGAGCCTTTACGCTGGGTTGCGCAAGCTTTCTCCGAAAGCCCAGGTTTATATGCTAGCCTCTGAAGAGACCCCCATGCCCGAAATGGTTTCTGTCGCCCAACGGGAAGCCAACCTACTCTACTTCCCGCAACCCTGGGACCAACGGAGCTTACTCGCCAATTTGGAAGCAAGCCTTGGTAATGAGACCCCCGTCTACACGACTGCCGTGATCCTGGACGGCGCCCAGCACCAGGAAGTTAGCCGGCATTTGGATGAACTTCAGGAGAGTGTGGCTGCCCTATCGATCTACCTGACCACTGACCTTGGCCAGATATTGGCTTATGCAGGAGATGATGAGCTGACTCAGATCGGGGAAATAAGTTCGCTGCTCGGGGGCAGTTTTGCCGCCCTTCAGCAGGTGGGCTATACCCTCGGCGACTTCAGCCCGGCCTACAGTTTGATTCAACGCCAAAGTGACACAGGAAACCTTTATGTATTTGGAGTTGGAAACCGCGCTTTGCTGGTGTTGCTGTTTTCCCGCAGCCCTAATACACCTCGCATAGGTACCGTAGCTTACTATGCGCGAAATAAGGTCGAGGCGCTGGCCAAGATCCTCGCCTCCAACCACGATCAGCAGGCTTCCCAGTTGGTAGTCGCTGGAATGGAGGAAGCTCTAACCGCCGAGTTCGATACATTGTTCGCTAAATCGGGGGAGGATATAAAAAAGGATAATCAATCCTCAGAACGGTTGCTGGATGTCGCAAAGGCCTTCGAGGAAGGCCTGGTGACCAAAGGACTGCTCGACCGCTTCCGCGCTGCTGGAGGGAGGTCTGATGACAGTGGATAAATCACATGAAGACAATAAGTGGCATGCCATCCAGAAACGCGTGTCCGTAACCGCTGAGCAGCAACAGACCATCGAAAAGATCGTCACCCAGCTAAAAACGCAGACGCCGGCCCTTTTTGTCCTGGTCACTGATCGCAATGGGCAGGTTGTCCACTCATCGGGCGAATTAGTCCAAGGCACCGCCCTGGCTGAACTGGCCGCATTGCTGGCCGGGGATTTGGCCGCCAGTTCGGAAATAGCCCACCTCACGGGCACCTACCAGCGGCACCAACTCATCCTGCGGGAAGGGGAAACCCTGAACTCGTTCATATCGGAGGCCGGTAATGACCTCGTTCTCTTCGTGCATACAACCGCAGAAGTGCCGCTCGGTTGGGCACGTTTGCTTCTCCAGGAAGCTGCCCACAGGATTGCAGAGCTAAAACTGGACATGGCGGAACCGATACATTCCGCGGAAGTACCGGGCGATGAGGATGGTTTCGAAAAGCGGGTCAAAGAATCCATCGATGGTTTATGGGATCAGGGAAAAAGTTCTTAGGCAATGCTTATCAATTGGAAACTGCGCGAATTGAATCTCAAGATTGTTTATTATGGTCCGGCGTTCAGCGGCAAGACCACCAATCTCATCCAGATCCACTCCCTCGTGGATAAACAGAAAAGAAGTGAACTGATCTCCCTCAAGACACAAGAAGATCGCACTTTATACTTCGACTTCCTGCAGCTCGAACTGGGCAAGATTAGCGGACTCATACCCAAGATCCACCTATATACCGTGCCTGGCCAGGCGTTATACGAATCCAGCCGCCGGCTGGTGCTCCACGGAGCGGATGGGGTGGTCTTTGTTGCCGACTTGAGCGAAGAGAGCCTTGCGGCTAATATCAGATCCTGGCGGAACATGCAAAATCATCTAGCCTCCTTTGGCTTCGTCCCTGCCAGGTTCCCTACCGTGGTGCAGTTCAACAAGAAAGATCTACCCAAGGCCTTGCCTTTCGACAAAGTGGCCGGGCAAATGCAAATCAACGGTTTACCCAAGTTCGCAGCGTCCGCAGTAAATGGCGAGGGTGTGCAGGACTCCCTCAAGGCCATCATCCAGGCCGTCATGCAGAATATCCAAAGACAGGTTGCTTAGCCGGTGCCTTTCGGAGAACTGATGAACCAAGACAAGGGCTCGAATCTTAACCCGCTCGTCGGAGCTTTGGCAGAAATGAACCGGGAGGCTAATTTTTCCGCTTCGGCCATCAGCGGCAAAGACGGTTTGCTTGTTGCAGCCAGTGGTGAAAAGGGTAACTCCCAGACACAATCCGCGGTCGTTGCCAAACTGAACGAGGCCGCACTCTTAGTTCACTCACAAATGGCTATCGGCGCGCCGGATGAATTCAGCTTAAATACGGATAGTGGCAGTAAGCTGATCTGCCGCCCATTCCAACTAAATGGCCACGACCTGATCCTGACTGTTTTGGTTCCCAAGCGCGGCCAGGCCTACCGCCGGGCTACCAGCCGCGCCATCAACAGGCTACGCAGTGCGTGGAGCCAATAAAGTGGCTGGGGGACGAAGGCCATGAAGGGGCGCCTGCAAGACATGGCAGTGGCGGATCTTGTGCAGCATGCCTGCCAGGATCGAAAGACGGCCAGAGTTGAACTGAAGAAAGGCTGGTTGAAGGCCGAGCTGTTCTTCAAGAACGGCAACGTTGTGCACGCGGCAATGGGTGGAAAAGCGGGAGAGGCAGTCTTTTACGAATTATTCGATTGGGATGCGGGGACTTTCGAACTGAAAGCAGATGTCGATCCGCCGGAGATTAGCATTACTCGTAATTGGACCAGCCTGTTGTTAGAAGCGGCGCGACTTGCCGACGAGGCCAGCGGTCGCTTTCGAGCAGACGCCGCGGGGTATCGAGCGCGCCGCGACCTGCTCGACCGCAATGCAGTCGCCGGAACGGAATCCGTCTCCCGACAAGAATCCGCTGGCTTTGAGGTCTTTGGGGTCGCTGGAGCTACAGCGGCCGCCCCGGGTTCCGCAGAAAGCGCTTCCAAAGATCTGGTCGCAGTTTCTCCCCAAGAGCTGATCGATGATCTCAGCAGCCAGGTCGAAGGCCACCAGCTTACGTGCCTTACGCAAATGCGGGGTGAAGGTTTGTATTGGTCTGCATCTAGCAAGGTCGAGCAAGAGGAAATGGTTGAGCAGGTCAATCAGTTCGTGAAACTGGTGAACACCGTCTCGCAGAGGCTCAGCCCCACCAGCCTGGAAGACAACCTGCTTTCAACGGAAACCGCTTATTTGCTGGTGCGTCTCCTTGGCCTCGATTCCTATTATTTGCTCGTGGCGGCTGACAAGCAAAAGGCTAATTTGGGCAGCATGCGCCACCTTTCAGGTGTATTTGCCGACCGTCTGCGCAAAACCTTGGAAACACGGAGTGGCTGAAAATGGGCGAAGATCTGCAGACCCTATTAAGAGACGTTCGCTCAGACTTGGGCGAGGACTTCGTTGCCAGCGACATTATAGGCGCTGATGGCATGTCCATCGCCGGTGAAAGCGCCGATGACGGGTACGCCGCGGAGCTGGTCGCGGCGAGTATGGCCATGATCATGAAAACAGCTGCCAAGTTAAGCGGCAACCTCGGCTTAGGGAAGATTTCCGAAAACCTGCTGACCACAAATGACCGCATTGCTGTCTCGCGCGCCTTAGGAGATGGCTCAATGTATTGGCTCTTGGTGGCTAAGAGCGAGGCTACACTTGGCATGCTGCGCGCGGTAATGGACCAATACGAACTGCGTATGTGGGGCGCCATCCCCACATAGGGGACTTCATGAGCGAAACGCTGGCGCTGGAAGCGCGCAATATCTTCAAATGGTTTCCTGGTGGGTTTGCCAATGATATGGTCGATTTCGAGCTGCGCCAAGGGGAAATCCACGCCCTGCTGGGGGAAAACGGAGCTGGCAAGACCACTTTGATGAATATCCTTTACGGCCTTTATTTGCCCGATGGGGGAGCGTCGGCCTGGTTTTGCCGTAATCGGTTTCTGACAACCTGGCGCTATAGAGTTATTTCAGAAAGCCTTTTGCCCAGGGCATCGCTTTGCAGCAGGAGGCCTTCCAAAGCAACGCGGCCCATATGGTTGGCACCTATGGAATCAAAACCGCTGATATGCGCAGTCCGGTGCAGGTGCTTTCCGGCGGCAACCAGCAAAAGGTCGTGCTGGCGCGGGAGATCTCCAAGCCGATCCAACTACTCATCGCCGCCCAGCCCACCCGCGGCCTAGATGTAAGTACCATCGAACTGGTGCACCGCTACCTGCTGGCCAAACGCGACCATGGCTGCGCCATCCTGTTGATGTCTACCGACCTGGATGAGATCATGTCCCTCTCCGACCGCATCGCGGTCATGTTCCGCGGGCGCATCGTCGGAGAGCTGACTGCCGCCCAGGCCAGCAAGGAAGACCTGGGGATGATGATGGCCGGCGCAACCATTCCGCGCCTTGGCAACAACTCCGCCTACAGCTAGCTTCGTTTTTTCGCCCCCCAAAACACTCCCGGCAAGAGGCTATCCCTTAATTCTCGCTTGAGTAAAAGGCCGTGGCTAGGTAGATTATGTTGCGAGCTTTGTTGGTTTTGCCTTAGGTAATTTGAACTTAAAGGCAGTCCCTCGCCCCGGTTCACTCTCCGCCCAGATTGATCCTCCGTGCAAATCAATCAGACCTTTGGCAATCGATAGCCCCAGGCCGTTGCTGTGGATCTCCTCATGCACGCCCTCGATTTGATAGAAGCGCTCAAAAATGTGTTCGAGATGTTCGGCAGATATCCCTGACCCCCGATCTTCGACACTCAGCTCAATATGCTTATCCAGGGCTTTGGCGCCCACGGAGATTTTTGTGCCAATAGGAACATGCTTAGTGGCGTTGTCCAGCAAAATGAGCAGCACTTGTCGCAGCCGAGTGCGATCGGCGAGGACAGAGCCTGGCGCCGAACCTGTCTCCACAGTCACCTGGTTGCCTCCCGGTAGCTTCTTCACCTGCTCTTGGATGTCATCCAGAAGATCCCTAACCACAACCGCTTCCAACTGCAATGGCAATTGCCCTGCGTCCAGCCTGGAGAGCAACAGCAGATCGCTAACCAGTCTCCCCATATAATCGGTCTCATTCAACACATCTTTCAGCAGATCGGCTTCCTTTGCCCCTAGATCGCCGCGCAGGGCAACTTCGGTGCTGGCGCGCAGCAGCGTAAGCGGCGTCCTAAGCTCATGGCTGGCATTGGCCACAAAGGTTTGCTGTTGGTCCCAAGCGAATTGGGCAGGCACCAGGGTGCGGCCTGCCAACCACCAGCTACCTACACCTACCAGCCCCAGGATCAGAACGCCAGCAATCCCCGTGCTGGCCGCCAATTGAGCCAGGACTTCATCTTGGTCCGCTAACTCACGCCCCACCTGCAGCACGGCCGGATTCTCGC
The DNA here is from genome assembly GCA_035291465.1 of Anaerolineales bacterium. Taxonomy (GTDB): domain Bacteria; phylum Chloroflexota; class Anaerolineae; order Anaerolineales; family UBA11579; genus JAMCZK01. The sequence continues at coordinate 17,769 of DATDRZ010000043.1, read as the reverse complement.
CCGGGCTGGTGCGATAACTCAGTAGTCGCACGCGTTCCCCACTTGGTAACCTTCCGAAGCGCATGTCGCTACCGTTCGCCAATGCAGCCTGGCTTGAGGCGAGGTCAGGCTCCATCGGCAGCGGATAGGGGTTCGGATTAAAAAGCAATGAACCATTTTCATCCAATGGGAGCACAAAGACCAGAAGCGTGTCGGACCCATACACGTTCTCCGACAATTCGTGAAGTATGTGATTTGCCTGGCCTCCACCATCCTCTTCTGATTCTTCCACTCCTTCCACTGCGGGAAACGGGTAGGCTAGCAAACTGCCCGCATTCCGAGTCCCGGCCTGCTGGGTTAGCCAAGCGGCTTCTGCCTCAGCCAACTCAACAGGCAGGGAGAATCCAAATAACTGGAACTGATTGGCCATTCTATGCATCAAATTGAGATCGACGGCTTTCTCGAAATAGTTGCTTAATCCGCCGTAGGCGCTACCCCCCACCAGTACGATCAACCCCGAAGTGGCCGCCATGAAGGCCAGGGACAGTTTTAAGCGAAGGGGCTTAAGCATGCGCAGATACCAGCCGGTAGCCCATGCCCCGCACGGTTTCGATTGGATCCCGCTGGCCAGGCACGTTCAACTTGCCACGCAAGTAGGATATATATACAGCCACCATACTTGATTGGATATCTTTCTCGTAGGACCACACATATTCCAGGATATTGTTTTGGGTAAGCACCTGGTCGGGGTGGCGCATCAAATATTCCAACAAAGCCCATTCCGTTTTGGTTAGCTCCAAGGTTTTGTCCCCACGTCTGGCGCGCCGGCTATGAAGATCAAGAACTAAATTGCCAGCCCGTAATTCTGTGAAATTCCCACTTTGACCAGAAACTCGCCTACCCAGGGCACGCACGCGCGCCAGAAGCTCGTCAAAAGCAAAAGGTTTTATTAGATAATCATCCGCCCCAGATTCCAAACCGGCCACGCGATCTTCCATCTGTCCCCGCGCCGTAAGCATCAAGACCCCTGTTTTGACCTTTGCTTCCCGCATTTGCCGGCAAATGGAAGGGCCATCCCGCCCGGGGAGCATCCAATCAATAATGGCGACATCATGGACTCCCCGCAGGGCAAGGTTCAAGCCGTTTTCACCGTCGCCCGCAACGTCAACCGCAAAATGCTCATCCGTCAAAATCTGGGCAATTAACTTCGTAAGCCGTACATCATCCTCGATCACCAGCACGCGCATTGTGACTCCTGGCCAATGAGTTCAAGGCGGGTTCTTGTAGGCCTAGTGTAAGCCAGATTCATTGGAAAACTATTGGAAAATCGGCCTACATTTCCAAAAAAACTCTCATCCAGCCTGGATAAAGTAAATGCGAAAGACAAAGGAGAAAAAATGGTTCAAAAATCAGCTTTATTTCTATCCATCGGACTTACTGCCTTCATCGTATTTATCTTTTCGGGGCTGCTCCAGGCGATGGCGGCGGTGCCTATCCCAGCCGTCGCCCAAGGGTTGGAGGTTAGCGCGGCCACCGAAATAAGCCCGGAACTTGCTCAACTTATTTCCGAGCGAGAGGCGGCTTATATTGAACTGATTAATCAGGCAAACCAACGATTGGTCGAAGCTCAGGCTGCTTTGGAGGATGCACAGGCGAATCCAAGCGAAGGAGTAAGCAGCCAGTTCACAATTGAACAAGCCACCGAGCTTGCCCTTGCCTCGGCCTTAAGTGGTTCGCAACTGACTGGCGAAGCGCAACTGGTCAATTTTGAAGGCTCAGTTGCCTACGAAGTGCCGTTTAACCTGGGGAACATCTATATCGATGCAACATCGGGGGCGCTGCTCTTCAACGGAACCATCAATCTCCTACCGAGCCCCATCACGCAGGAGCAGGCTGCGCAGATCGCATCCACTTATATGGGCCGTACGGATGTGTACAAAATTGAGGTAGTACAGCTTTACGGATTCGACGTGTTTCGCGTGAAGTTCCTGAATAGCGATGCTGTCTTTGTGGACCCATACGGTCAGATACTGCTAGTTCGATTAGCACCCGCCAAGACGGCCAACGAGACTCCCACCAATACGAGTACTCCCGGTGGATACAACGACGATGACGGTCATGAAGATGAACACGAAGACGACGATTAGCCACAAATACGGGAAAATGTGAGACATCATGATGAATAGACTTGTTACGAGGAAACGCAGCCTCGGTCTAGAGGGCGTCAAGCTTCTGATCGCAACCGGAGGTCTGGCTGCAACCATCTCCTTCTGGTCATTTTTCTCCAACCAGGATAGGGCCTCGGCCCTGAACAAGGTGGAGCAGGCGGCCACCGCGCAGCCAACCAGCCAACTTTCGTTGTTCTTGCCGCCTCTACCCACGCTGGTCGCCTTCGAGTTGGGTGGTGATCCGGTCCAAATAGCCGCATCCAATGAACTCACCACCCAAGATCTCCGTTCCGTTTCCGCCCCAGTCGCTGCCCTGCCAAACAACTCAAACCCGTTGGTCGTGCAAGGCAGTCGCGCATCCTCCTCTGCTCCAGCTGCCCCCGCCTCCAGGCCATCCACAGGCACAGGATCGTCTTGACCTCGCACAGGCTCGACTTCGCTGCCATGGGTACACAGATCGTGGTGGCGATTGACAGCGATGATACGCACGCGGGCAAGGAATTAGATAAGGTGCCATGTTGGTTTGAAGAGTGGGAACAGGCACTGAGCCGCTTTCGCCCATCCAGTGAGCTTTCTCAGCTCAACCAGAGCGAAGGGATTCCGTTTCGGGCAAGCCAGGTTCTGTGGGAAGTCCTGCAAGAAGCTCTGAATGCTGCTCTCCAGAGCCACGGTTTGGTATCCCCCGCCCTGCTCCCCGCGCTTGAGAAGGCCGGCTATTTGCGGAGTTACCCACTGATGGCCGGTAGTTCTACCGGATCGATTCCCAATTCGGATTGGTTTGATGCCGATCCCGAGGCTATCCAACTGGACCCGGCCACCCGAACGGTGGTCCTGCCGAGCGGCATGCGCCTGGATTTCGGCGGGATCGCAAAGGGCTGGGCCGCAGGGCAGACCGTACAAAGGCTGCGAGCTCTGGGCGCCGTGATGGCAAATGCGGGAGGGGACATTGCGGTCACCATCCCGCCAGGTGAAACGCAGGGTTGGGACATAGAAGTGAGAGATGCTTACGCACCCTCGAAAGTGGTGGATACCATCCACCTCGCCAACGGCGGCGTAGCCACGTCCGGCCGTGACCGGCGGCGCTGGCAGCAAGATGGGCACTGGCAGCACCACATCATCGACCCGCGCACTGGCCAGCCCGCCGAAACCGATGTGCTGGCTGCCACGGTGATCGCCAACACCGCCTTGGAAGCCGAAATGGCTGCCAAGGCCGTGCTCATTCTGGGCAGCCAGCCGGGCTTGGATTGGCTGGCGCAGCGCCCTGGCTGCTACGGAATGGTGATCCTCGAAGGTGGCAATATCGTTTATGGGCTTGGTTTTGAAACCCACTTAAGGACGGAAGAGTGGCACTAGAAAGACCTGCACTCATTGACGTAGAGAACTCTGAGCCGGCAATGACCCTGCAAACCTTGCTGCTATTTCTCCTTTCAGTGGCGATGGGCGCCATTGTGGCCGCCGTTCTGCTGCCAGCCTGGTGGCCGGGGTTGGCCGGGTCGCTTCTGGGAGAATCTCCCAAGGCCTTTTGGTTCCTATCGCGCGCCTCGGCATTGGTTTCGTTTGCGTTGCTCTGGCTTTCCATGGCGCTCGGTCTGACCATCAGCAATCGGCTGGCCCGCTTGTGGCCCGGGGGGCCAGCCGCCTTCGACGTCCATCAGTACACCAGCCTGCTTGGGCTGGCCCTGGCCTTATTCCACGCGCTGATCCTGATGGGGGATGCCTACATTGCGTACGACCTGCAACAAGTGCTTATCCCTTTTGCCAGTGTAAATTACAGGCCCGTTTGGGTGGGCCTGGGGCAACTGGGCCTTTACACATGGGCGATGGTGGCGTTCAGCTTTTATGTGCGCGCCAAAACCGGGACCCGCGCCTGGAGGACCATTCACTTTGTCAGCTTTGCCGTCTTCATGCTTGCCCTCGTACACGGACTGCTAAGCGGAACGGACAGCAGCACGGTCTGGGCAGCCCGCATGTATTGGTACGCAGGCGGCAGTCTGCTCGCCTTGCTGTGCTATCGTATCCTGGTTAATCCACGTCTGCCCTTCCTGAAGTCCTTCGTCAAACAAGCCCCGACACCCAGCATTAGCCCAGAACCCCTGCAAAAATGACCCCGGGCTGCTCGACTGGATGTTGAGCAGCCCTCAGCCGTTATAATCTCCCACATGTATGCTGCCGACAAGTTAAAAACCTTGCGCGAGCGGTGGGATCAGTGGGTCGTGACCACGCTGCATCAATCCAGCTCCCGCCTGCCCGAGCGCCGCAAGCGCTTCGTCACCACCTCCTCTGAGCCCATCGAGCGCATCTATACGCCGCTGGACGTGGCCGACCTAGATTACCAGCGCGACCTCGGCTTGCCGGGGGAATATCCCTACACTCGTGGCATCCACCCCACCCTGCATCGCAGCAAGCTGTGGACGATGCGCATGTTCGCCGGCTTCGGATCTGCCGAGGAGACGAACAAGCGCTTCAAGTACCTGCTCGACCAGGGGCAGACCGGGCTCTCAGTGGCTTTCGACTTGGCCACGCTGATGGGCTACGACACGGACCAGCCCGAGGCCGAGGGCGAGTTCGGGGTGTGCGGTGTAGCGGTCTCCTCGCTGAAGGATATGGAGATTCTCTTCGGCGACATCCCGCTAGATAAGGTCTCCACCAGCATGACGATCAATTCTCCAGCCGCCATCATTTGGGCGATGTACATCGCCACCGCTGAAAAGCAGGGCTTGCGTCCGGAGCAACTGCGCGGCACGCTACAGAACGACATCCTCAAGGAATATATCGCCCAGAAGGAATTCATCTTCCCGCCCGAGCCTTCGATGCGCCTGGTGACCGACACCATCGAGCACGCCGCCCGCCACCTCCCCCAGTGGAACCCGATCAGCATTTCGGGCTACCACATCCGCGAGGCCGGCAGCACGGCGGTGCAGGAGCTGGCCTTTACGCTGGCTGACGGGTTGGAATATGTACGCTGGGGCCTGCAGCGCGGCATGGACATCGACGAATTCGCCCCGCGGCTGAGCTTCTTCTTCAACGCCCATAACGACTTCTTCGAAGAGATCGCCAAGTACCGCGCCGCTCGCCGCATTTGGGCGCGGGAGATGCGCGAGACCTTCGGCGCCAAGAACCCGCGCAGTTGGCTGCTGCGCTTTCACTCCCAGACCGCCGGCGTTTCGCTCACCGCCCAGCAGCCGGAAAACAACGTGGTGCGCGTCGCAATCCAGGCATTGGCGGCGGTGCTGGGTGGAACGCAATCGCTGCACACCAACAGCATGGACGAGGCCTTGGCGCTGCCCTCTGAGCACGCCGTGACGGTGGCGCTGCGCACGCAGCAAATCATCGCTGAAGAATCCGGCGTAGCGAATACGATAGACCCGCTCGGCGGCTCCTTTTTCGTGGAGGCGATGACTAACCGTATGGAGCAGCAGGCGCTGGACTATTTCCGCCAGATCGAGGAGCTGGGAGGTGTGCTGCCGGCTATCGAGCGCGGCTTTTTCCAATCTGAGATCGCCGAGGCCGCTTACGTTTACCAGCGAGAGATCGACGCCCAGGAGCGGCTGATCGTGGGGGTGAACGCTTATGAAGACAATGCCGGCTACCGCGTACCGCTGTTGGAGATGGACCCGGAGGGCGAGCGCCGCCAACTGGCCCGGCTGAAGAAGCTGCGCCAGGAACGCGACAACGCGGCTACCGGCCAAGCGCTGGACCGCCTGCGCCTCGCCTGTCAGGGCAGCGAAAATACCATGCCGTTCTTGTTGGACGCTGTGCGCAACTACGCAACCCTGGGGGAAATAATGAGCGTGATGAAAGAAGTCTTTGGCGTCTACGAAGAAAGCGTGGAGATCTAGTTCTCCCCACCATCCCCTATAGTCCTCAGGAGCTAATGATTACCCAACGCTTAGCCTTTCTTGTCGTGACCTTGAGCCTGCTGCTGGCAGCCTGCGCCCCAGCGCTGAGCCAAGCGGACAACTTGGCCACGGCCGAGACCTGCTGGCGCTGACTGCGCTGGCTGGCTGATCTCCGCCTCCAGCGAGGGCGTGGTGGATTGGTGGCTGCCGGAATGTATGGAGGCCTGCTTATTCAGTAACGCTTCCGGGCGGCGTTTCCGGAGATTATCGCAACCCCAGCCGGATAGCTTGTGTGACCTTCGGCCTCGCAAGAGATCGTGGCGGAGGTCGAACCATGATGTGGAGCACAACATGGAGCCATGGATTCCGAACCGCGCATTAGTTGATTGATGAAGTCACTATACACTTGCTTACCTAATGCTGATGATCTCATGCTCTTGGTCTTTTAAACTTTGAAAGTCCCCCACGGATTAAGAATTACACAGGCGATTTCTTTGATTCCCCCGGAACAAGGCCTTCTGGTACAAACAACTGCATCGGGTCAAGGTAATGATCGTAAATCCATTCTGAGCCAGTGTTGGGCAGAAGATACGGCCTAGATTTCAAGGCAACGTCCCAGGTTGCCGAATAACAAACAGCCAATCTTAGGAATTCCTGAAGAAACGACCCCTCGTTCTTTATATAACCAATCGGATATCCTATTCTGTAGCTTTTTCCAATCTGCAGATCATGCATCCCATCCATATTTGAATAAACTGAAAGAATTTCCCCTCCACTACTCAAGCGATGCCGGAAAATGGCGGATTTTAAATACCCGGGAGTTGATTGATTTACAAAAACACATGACCCGTTAGCGATCAACTTTACATATTCCTTTGGGGATGAAGGATCCGCTGAAGCACCCCAGTCGACGAATACATCAATGCCTTCGTGCTTTGCCGGGTCAAAAGGACTCGAATATTCCACGCGACTAATAGGAAAAAGGAATTCTTGAGCTATATCAGGATCCGTAGTTTGGCTTGAAACGATATCATACACAAACCAGTATTTAGACATCACCTCCCAATCAAATACCCCAACTGGCTTGGCAATTAAAACATGGTAGTCACGAAGATAGGTGAAATACCGAATCGAGGCACTTTCAATATCCTCACTTGGTTGTGAAACCTGACCAAACACAAGTTCGTTCATTGTGGGGTCATTTTCAAATAAGGCTTTTATTCCAATAATAAATCGTATAAGGTTAACAAAGTTCTTCCCCGGATCTGCCTTATCCAAGTCAATCTCATTGTGGCCCAATATATTTAAAGCAGTTATGCGATACCGTTTCATGATCGCCCATACCACCGAACTTACATTTGCAATCTTTTGATGTGACGGGATAGATGAAGGCTCATCGAAATCTGCCCCCGTAATCTCAACCGCAATTGATCGCCAGTTCGGATCGATCTTTGGGCCATCAAACCAGTCTTGGAGAATGGAATGAATGTTGTGATTCTCAAACGAAAGCTGATAAAGCGCGCGAACAAAATACTGCTTTTTCTGATGGTGAAGGGTGTAGTCCAAGGCCTTTAGATGGGAGGCAAGCGTTGGAGTTCCGTCGACGTATGGGTTCTGGGTCTGGATTATGCCGATGCTCCCTTCGTTATTAGTTGCTTCGGTAAGGGCAATGTGATCACCAACTAAAAAATGAGCGCTAGTGCGGGTGAGATAGTCATCTACTCGCCTAAAGGAATCCATCCCCCATAGATATTGGGGAATACTATCTCGATAATTTTCCCCTTCACCAAACCAATGTAGGACAATCGCCCATGGCTCGTTTGAATCAAGTCGATCATAAATACTATTTCTTTCATTGTTCCAAAGAGTGGGCGCTAACGTGACTCGCCCTAAGTTCGATCCCGTAGAATCCATAAGCCATAAATAACCCTCCTGGTCAATAGTTGTACTTGGCATAAGTCTGAATATTTGGACCAATTCGTCAGGCAACTCATCGATCGCTTTACTTCGCTGAAAGCTTGCACCTCCCTTCCTGTTAATAAAAGGTAGAGAAAAAATGTTGACAGAGATAAGCCCAAGTAATTTGAGAAACTCTCGACGGCTCAAAAACACGCAGATATCCTTTGTGTTTTAGTTACCTTTTTTTGGAGCGTTTTTGCGCATCGAAACTGCGCTTTGAGAAGACATCTTCAGACAGCTGGATGTTGTTTTGCCCAAATTTATCAGAAAACATTGGCCGGAGATTCGTGGAAAGAAGCTCGCCAATTACCTTCCCGTCCAATATTGCTTCCTGTTTGAATTCAAATAGATCTTGCATAACTATTGTTTGGCCTTCCAATCCTTGGACCTCGCTCACTTTAACTACCTTCCTTGTCCCATCTCTCATTCTTTCGACATGAACAATAAGCTCAATGGCCGCCGCTACTTGTTCGCGAATCGCCTGCAAAGGTAATTCCAGTCCCGCCATTAGAACCATTATTTCAATTCGCCTTAATGTATCGCGAGGGCTATTTGAATGCACGGTCGTTATTGAACCATCGTGGCCGGTATTCATAGCCTGAAGCATATCCAAAGCTTCTCCACCTCTCGCTTCACCAACAATAATACGATCGGGCCTCATGCGCAACGCGTTTATTACCAACGAGCGAATTGTAACTTCACCGCGTCCCTCAATATTCGGGGGGCGTTTTTCCAAACGAACGACGTGCTTTTGCCTCAATTGCAATTCGACAGTATCCTCAATAGTGATTACTCGCTCATTTTCAGGAATAAAAGCCGATAAGACATTGAGCAAGGTCGTCTTGCCTGAACCGGTCCCCCCAGAAATGATTAAATTCACTTTCGCTTGGACACAAGCCCGCAGGAAATCAAGTAAAGGCGCAGTCAGCGTCTCATTGCTTATCAAATCGTCCGCAGTCAACGGATTTTGGGAAAATTTTCGAATAGTTAATATCGGCCCATCCAAGGACAATGGAGGTATGGTGGCATTGATCCGGTACCCATTAGGGAGACGCGCATCCACCATGGGAGAGGATTCGTCCACTCTTCTCCCCAGGGGGGAAACGATTTTGTCTATGATTCTGCGCAAATGTGTTTCATTTTCAAAAACTATTTCAGTATGTTCGATCTTGCCAAATCTTTCCACAAAAACATTACGTGGTCCATTCACCATGATTTCGGTGATTTCATGGTCCTCCAGCAATGGATCCAATGGACCATAACTGGTAATCTCAGAAATGATCCAATTAAGTAGCTGAGTCTTTTCCTTTAGCCCGTACAACAGGTTTTCTTCTTTCAGGGTATCGTCTAATAGACTCTCAACAATCTCTTTTATTTGCGCTCGATCGCTGGGATTTATAGGAGCCTCAATCTCAGTCAACATCTTTTCTTGGATTAGGTCCTTAACGCGATAATGCTTTGCCTGAACCGATCCTGGGTCAGGCTGCAACGAATCCGGTGATTTTTTCTTCTCACCCTGAGTTTTTCCTTGGTTCATTCCTGGACGATTCTCAAACATTGCGGCAACCTCGTGGATACAGTGGCTTAATCTAGTTCCTTAGTTTTCCCAAGTTGGGACTGATAGTTTAATTCCAGGTGTAACTTCCGCAGCCGAGCCTTCCGGATTTGCCAAGTCAATAAACAACGTTAACGTATCATGTTCACGGGCAATTTTCAACAAATAGTCGTCAGCATTGACCTGATATACCTCGGTGAGCGAAAAAACTAAAGGATCGCTTAGAGCCTCCCTGTAATATAAATAAGCATTTTCATGATCCGAACCATAAGCAGCAACTTCTGCATCATAAACTAAATCCAGAAGTTCGGTACCTTGTAAGCCAGTGTTTAACTTAATGCCTGCCTCCTGGATAAGCAACTGGAAATCGCTATTTGCCTCGCGATAGCTGCCAAGCAGACCAAGCGTAAAGGCAATTTTACGCCTGGCTTCGAAAATTTGTAATGTGAAATTCTGGCTTTCAATAGCGATAGATTCGGCGTTCTCAAAGCTAAGTAAGGCCTCATCGTATTGTTCATTATCCAGTTGTCGATCACCGATATAAATATACGTCTCATAAAGAATTTGGCCGGCAATTCCTTGTGCGTACCCAGGGTCAGCATCATAAATCGGCAATATACTGTCCCTAGCCTCTTCCCAATTATCCTGGCTAAACTCCTCCACAGCTAACAAAAATCCTTTTGTTAGGTCGTAAGAGTCTCTGACTTCAGAATTATCCGGATCAATCAACAAAGCCCTGCCAAGCAACCCGAGCGCAGCCTCGTGGACATCGCGTGCATCAGATTCACGAATTGCCAATTGGTCCGCCCTCTGAATATATTTGGCAACCAGCAAACTGCTCAAATGGGCGCGCAATTCTTCTCGCTCCGAAAAAGTCATTCCGGTCTGCTGTAATTGAAAAGCTTTGTAAAAATACCCCTCTGTCAAATCAAGTTCTGAGTCCGTTAGGGGTTGGCTGTTCTCGATGATGCTTTCAATCGCGCTTACATAACCCGCAAACAGGTCGGTCAAAAAATCAGCGTCGGCGATCTCCGGGAACGTATCTTTAGCTTGCTCGAAATTAGCAACTGCTGAAAACCAATCATTGGCAGTTACATCGAGGTTGGCTTTTTCAACCAGCTCCAGCGCCAGGTTTTTTTTGAGCTCAACGTCATTAACTAATATCTTAACATCCTTGTAGTTTTCATCAATCGCCATAATCCTATCAAGTACATCCAATGCACCGGAATATTGGCTTTCCTCCAATAACAGTGTTGCTTCTTCGTAAAGTTCCTCGAGCTCAAAAAGGACCGCAACTTGCTCCCGGGCAGCAAGCAACCCAGGGTATTCGGGTTGAAGAGTAGAAATCTCGTCAAGCAGAACATTTGCTTCTCCGGGACGGTCGGCTTGAATGAGGTTTTGGGCATCCCGAAACTTGCCAGCAACCTGAAGGTTAATGGCGGTCTCTTCGATTTGTCTATTAATTAACGAAGATAACTGCCTATAACCAAGAAATGCTGAGACAAACACTACCAACGCGATAATGGCCGTCCAAATAGTTCGCGTCTTTTTCCTTTTCCTTTCTAACTCCAAATCATCGCGCTTACTTTTTTCCAGCGACTTACGAATTTCAATTTCATTCCTAAGGTTATCCAATTTTTCTTCATCTGGGTATAGTTTGGTCAATTTAGCGAGCAGACGTTCACAAATCCCCCACTTCCCTGCCTGATAAGCATGGGTCAATTGCTCATAAAGGGGATTCTCGATCAGATTCTTGTGGGTGTTGGCCATGATAAACATACCGATCCTATCGGCCAAACAAGTTTGCCAACGCTGGGATTGCGGGCCCCAAAATCACCAGCAGCAGTGCGGGGAGGATAAGAAACACCAGCGGAAACACCATTTTAACCGGCATTCTCTGTGCGGCTTCCTGAGCCGTATACCTTCGCAGAACCCGCATTTGTTCAGCTTGCGCGGCTAAGGTATCAGCTATGCTCATTCCCATCTGTTCTGCCTGTAACAAAATTGATACAAAGCTGCTAAGTTCAGGGATTTCCAATCTCTGTGCCAAATTTCTAAATGCATCTTGGCGGCTGATGCCGATCTCCATTTCCATAATTATTCTGCGGAGTTCCTCCCCCAGGGGATTATCGTAATATTCACTTACTCGCTGAATAGTCTGGTCAAAGCCGAGACCGGCACTTGAACAAACGCTAAACAAATCAAGTACGTCTGGAAGTGCTCTGAGAAGACTGGATTTCCTGATCCTCACCCGGGCCCTAATCCACACCAAGGGAATGAAATATCCTACAAGCGGGAAAAGCACTGCAAAAATCGTATACCCACCGATGGAAAAATAATACACCGCTAAAAGAGAAAATCCTAAAAGCATTATTATTCGGACCGCATAGAATTCCCTGGCCGTCATTCCCATTGGATTATTGGCAATAGCAAGTTGCTTGTTTAACGCCGAAATAGTTTCTTTTGGAGTAAACCGACTAATAAAGTTCCCCAGGGCCTGAATCCCTGGGTCAATGACCCGCTTAACTATTGATCCTTCAAGTTGCCTGATATCCAATACCGTTCCAGGCGTAGAGTAAGAGCCCTCATCAACAAAATTTGACAGCCGGCGCGTAAACCTCCAGGCGGCTGCTCCCCTAAGGCCTAAAACCACCAAAACTAGTCCGGATGCCGATAAGGACACCCCTAAAACAAGAAGGAGGGTAGTAGACATTTAGATCTGGCCGACGATTTGTGGAACGACAGCCCAATGCACGGGATTAGACATCGATCGTTCCGGCCCTGCGAATCCAAATGTTTCCTAGGACTATCAGAATTAAAGAAATGATGGGGATGATCAAATATGGCCCAGGTTGAAAGATAGTGGAAACGTAATTTGGATTTACGATGAACATGATCGCTACCAGCCCAAAAGGTAACAGGGAGAGCAAGTAACTGCTATATCTGGCGTAGGATGTCAGGGCTCTCACCTCACCCAAAATCCGCATCCGATCTCGCAAGGTGCTTATTACCGCATCAAGCATATGTGACAATTGTCCGCCAACATGTGCGTTAATATTAAAAGCCGTTACCATCAATCTTAGATCTTCATTTGGTCTGCGCACCAGAAGATTGCTGAGGGCCTGGCTCATAGTTAACCCTAACCCCACCTCTACCTTCACTCTTTCAAACTCTTGCGAAGCCGGTGGCGGCAGCTCCCGAATAACAACATCCAAGGACTGAAGCAGACTATACCCAGACCCTACAGCACCCCTGACCAGAATCAGCACATCCAAAAGCTGATTCTCGAATTTTATACTTCGTTGCTGAATTGCCCTTCTTAGAAAAAAACTTGGCAGCGTGAAAGTCAATATTCCGAAACCGAGGCCTGGTATTACTGAATTAAATATCAGTACGCCCAACACGAAAAACGAGAAGACGGCTCCTCCGTACTGGATCAGAAAGAGCTCAGTACCGGTGATCTTCCAATCCGCGCTTAACAATCTCTGATTTATTTCATCAGTCTCAAGAAAGGACAAAGTGAATTTAACTCGCGAATATAAAGCAGCTAATGAAGAGATTTGATTATTCTGGGGTTGGCCCTTCTCTTCCGTAATAGGCAGTGCCTTTATCGCTCTTCGACTAACCTGCGAAGCTTGCCCCGACCGAATAAGAAATCGAAAAAGCAAAGCAACCAAGACCATCCAGACTATAAGAAAAGAAGCTAGCAATAGAAATGAATTCGGCATAGTCGACCGTTTTTCGCCTGGCGTATCACCCAAGCCGAGAAGATCTGGATAGATCGTCTTCGGTTTCGGAATTCTGCGCAGTTTCAAGCCCGGAAGCAATTTGCTCATCTTCCGAAAGCGTAATTAGCTGCCCGGCCAGTTTCCGAATTGCCTTTGACACAAGGCTGGCGGGTTTCTTCACCATGATGGGGACTCCCAAATTAATTGCCTCAAAAGCAAGTGGCGCATCATCCGGAATTAGACCGAACGCTTTTGTCGAGAGAAGGCGTTCTATCTGCTGTACGCTGATACCCCCTTTTCTGTTAACTCGATTTACTGTGAGCAGCATTTTTTCCTTGCCGTAATTCAGTGTTTCAGCGATTTCGATAAAGCTTCGAGCACCGCGAACGGAGGTCAGCCCGGTATCTATGACTAAGAGAATACGAAAAACAGAGTCTAATAAGGTAACCGTATTCTCATTAAGGGATGAGCCTGCATCAATCACAACATAACTGTATAGCGATTTCAAGGATTGAACTATTCGAAACAAATCCTCCGGATTGATCGACCTTGAGTGGATAACATTTTGTGGCCCCGCCAACACATGCAACCCAGATGAGTGAACAGCGACAACCCCGCGAGCAATCTCATCCGTGATTCTATCGGAATAAGATAGTAGGTCTGCCAACGTGTTTTGAGGAACAAGGTTCAGCATCATGGCTGCTTGGCCAAAATACTGATTCCCATCAATAAGGAGTACGTCTCCATCTCCCATTTGGGAAAGGAAAAGTGCGGTGTTTACAGCCAGAGTAGAACAGCCTACCCCTCCGCCAGGAGCAAAGAATGCAAATGTAGAAAAATCGCCGGCGGGAGAACTGCGTTCCGATTTACTCAGAGCCTGGCGTCTATGCAACGAATGAGCCCTTCTTATGGTATCCAGTAATTTTTGTGATGGGAAAGGCTTCGCGATAAATGCCGTGGCGCCTTGCAGAATGGCTTCCTGAGCCTGGTTTGCATCATTGCCCAAAAGAATCACTATCAAGGATACTTGCGGAAATTTCCTTGCCATTTCTCCAAGGATTTCCTTATTCTTTTTCACCAGTAAACCGCTTTCGACCAAAATCACTTGGGGAGCAGATTGGGTTATCCTAATCTCCCACTTACTCAAATCATGAAAAATCCCGGCTAATTGGAATCCGGAGTTCTTTTCCAGCCCATCCCTAACTTGCCCCGCTGACTGGTCCGAGGCAAATACCATCACTTTGATAAGCGTGTCAAATCTATTCGTGGGCATTTTTTACTATCAGATTCATCTTACTTTTATTGGCTTATGTACAATCCAAAGCGATCTATTAAGTACTGTTTTGAAATGGGGGTCAAACTAAAAGTCGCCGATGAAGTTGGCGCCCGCAGAACCATATCGAAGATAGCCCCTGAATCACGGAGGTGTTTTAACAATAAGGCGTCCTGGGGACTCAAGGCCAATAGATAGCCCTGAACATTAATTTCGGGAGAACTGTTTGAGCCTTCCTCGGGAGAAACGATGCTTACAATCATGGCCGTAACCCTAACGGCCTGTAACGCATCGAAGGTAAACAATGTCGTTTGCGATTCTTCCCCTTGAACGGTTCCGCCTTCCGAATTGACCACATCAGCTGATACCGATGCGGACACAAAGATGTCCACAATATCTCCGCGCTCCACGATGGCCAGTTCGCTAATTAAGTCATGTGGATGGAAGGCCATGAGCACCTGGTCATCCGCAAGGGCAAAGGCTGTATCGTGAGTTTCATTTGTAGGATCAGCCAACTGATGGCCTAAAATCATTTGGCCTTCTACTAAGCTGGCTTGCGTGTAGCGCCCCACCGCATTTTGAATTTCGCTTACTGCATTCCTGGGGATAAATTGCACCGGCACTTGGGCGGTGGCCAGGTCTGCCTCAGAAAGTATGGCCCCCAATGGGATATCTCTGGAAGCAATTACCACGTTCTCACTCTGGGGGCTGATCGGAGTTGGCGCAGCCAGATTCGCCCGCAAAATAGGCTGAAACGCGGCGTAAATACCAATAACGCCTGCAACTGCCAATACCATCCCCAAGCCAACTAATGCCGCAGTTCGAAAACGACCAAACATTTCTAACTCCTTCTCCTAGGTACTCTATTGGTTATGGCTCGATCAACATCGAAGCCTGAGTATTAACCGGAATACCACCCCCACCTCCAAGCAGGCTTGCAACCAACGGCGTCACTGGAACATATTGGTAATCAATGCCGACAACGATCACGGTGCCTTCCTCGATTGTAGATACTGTGACAAACAGGTCGGATGAGTCAATCCCTATGGCCATATCATAAACAACATTTGTTATCCCAGCGACATTTGTCGAATTGACAATTCCATACCTTGCTGCTTCTCTGGCGGCGTTGTTTAGCACCGAGAGATAATAGGTTATACGCCCAAAGTCAAACAGAAACATCCAAAATATTAATATTAGGGGAAGGGCCATGGCAAATTCAATTAGGGCTTGTCCTCTGCCATGCATAATACGTTTAGTCATGGGACGTACATCCTGGCACTACTACTCAACGATAAGGGCTCTGAAAGAATAAACGAGGTAATCAACGAAACACTTTTTGTCACCGTAATTTCAACCGGGGTGCCAGAATCGCATCCCACCGGATCAGCGGCGTCCGTACATAGCGTTACTGAAATTTCCCCGATCCCCAATGGGACGCTGGATGAGCTCGCCTCTCTCTGGGCGGCTGCGAGGGTGCCTTCGAAATCATCTTCTTTATCATATGGGTTCGAGGATAGATAGCGCGCCCCTTCTTCAGCGGCGTTAGTGATCACAATTGAGGTTTGGAATACGCTCCCAAGATCAAACACTCCCGCTAAAAATAGGGGGAAAAGGATGACTATGAAAGAAACCTCAATAATAGATTGCCCAATTTGGAGATTACGGGAGTGAGATCTCATTATCGATAAAGTCGCACCACGTAAGCGCCCGTATCGTCTCCCAGGCCTGGATCAAGGTCAGGCAAGGTCCCCTCAACAAAGTAACCTTCAAAGGTCTTTGGATCCCCGGGATTATTAAATCCTAATGCCTGCCTCCCTGGGCATTGCGCATCGCTCCCTTGAGTATAAACGCAAGTAATTTGGAATATGGCAAAACCAGAAATGTGGTAATAGAAGGAGAGGCCGCTGGCGTAAACCGTTTCATCTTCAGGATCCGGGGCATGGCTATACTTTTCTGCGCAAGTAACTTCGGGATCGAGAGTCTCGTTGCAAAATTCGTTGAAGATGGGAACAATAAGTTGGGGAAAATCCGGCCCTAAATCACTGACTTCGTGAAAGGAAGAGGCATATACACCCGGACTTCCCGGAACCCAAGTGTAGGTCCTTACCGTTCCGGCGTAACCTTCGGAAATCCAATTGTTTGTCTGACTTGCGTTTCCATTTCCTCCATCTAGATCCAGCCAACCTCGGTTGCCGCCGTCAATTACATCATCGATACCATCATCGTCGATGTCGCAGTCCATATCACCGGATTCAAATTCATCAGTGCCGTTGGAATTAGGCGGGTAAATACAAGTTAGCGATTCGTCGGCTGGGTCCGAATCCATCACGATATAGAGGTTATCTTCTCCATATTCCAAAGCACAATCCGGGCTTTCTGAACCTCCAACCGGGGGCCGGCAATTCCACGCCATAGGCAAGATTGGTCCGGTGGCCCCCCCGGCTGGGATGCATTCAGCAGAGGCATTGGCATCAACCGTTATGATTCCGTAGCCGAACAAGCCCAGAAAGGCAGGAACTTGATCGATAGAAGCCTTGACCGAAATGCGAGCCGGGGATGGAAAAGTTACGGCTGCCGCGGAAGCCGAGTTTTGAATTGAGGCGTATTCTTGCGCCCTCGCTTCGGCTTCAATCGTGTCTGGGCTTGACCCACATAAGGGAATTGCACCTGCCAGGGAGCCGGCGTCCGCGGCTACTTGGGCCTCGCGCCGCCTTAACATAAGCATGCCCCCGTCCAGAACTAGCGCTAAGAATGCCATCAAAGCGATTAAGCTAAACACAAAAATGACAAGGACTTGCCCTGTCTGTTTATCCGATGGAAAAAGTACAAAGGTCTTCTTCACCGGCATGTTTGAGCCGTGGTCCCCTTTCATTTGGCAGATTATACAACTAAAGGGCTAACAATAGCTTTACCAAAGGACTTTTATACCAGGCGTAGGGGTACGGTGAGGTTGGCTGGCACCGAAAGGATGATATAGTGAAAGCTAGGTAATTCCCGGAAATAAGGGAGATTCATGAGCGACACAGGCTTTGTCGAGGTCCTTTTTCGGCTAGGGAACATGGCGGAATCTCGCGAGCTGGACAATACTGCCCATTTAGAAAGGATTAGGCGTTACTGTTACCTGCTAGCCACAACCTTGGGCCTCCCTCTTCGCCAGGTCGAGCAAATTTCAAACGCCAGTTTGCTTCATGATATTGGCAAATTTTCCCTTCCCGATACCATCATAAAGAAGGCGGGTAAATACGAGCAACACGAATGGGAAGAA
>DATDRZ010000042.1:0-9480 GCA_035291465.1 Anaerolineales bacterium | reverse complement strand
TCCGCGGCGCCCTGCACAAACGCAGCGACAACCGCATGATTGACAAACTGAACAAGGCCGAGATGTTCATCCCAATTACAGACGCGGTGGTGATGGACGTGGATGGCAAGACCGAATTATTGCGCAGTGATTTTCTGGCGCTGAACCGCAAGGAAATCATCTGGCTGGTAGAACTCGGAGAGGAATAATGAGTCTTGCCCGCCCCTTGAGCGCTGACCATCAGGCCAAGCTCAAATCGTTTTTGATCGCCGAGGTGTTAAAAGCGCTGAACGCGGAAACCGATAAAGTCAAAGATCCCGAGCATGTGATCCGCGAAGCGCTGACCAATGCCTACACACGCACCAAATTGCAGCTCCCCGAGGGCGAACGTACTCACCTCTTCAACGAGATAACCACCGGCCTTATCGGCTTCGGCCCCCTTCAGGCGCTGTTAGATGATGGGGACGTCACCGAGGTAATGGTGAACGGTCCCTCTGCGGTCTACGCTGAACGCAATGGCCGCATCCTAAAGACGGACATTGTTTTCATCAACAACGAACAGATAATCCGTGTCATTGAAAACATCGTCAGACCGCTAGGCCGCACTATCAGTCCTGACTACCCGGCCGTCGATGCTCGCCTTCCCGACGGCTCGCGGGTGAATGCCATCATTCCGCCTGTTGCTATCGATGGGCCTTCGATCACCATCCGCAAATTCCCCAAGGAGCGCCTTGGCATACCCGACCTTATCCGCTTAGGCTCGCTTTCGGAAAAAATGGCTGAATTCCTGGAAGCCTGTGTAAAAGCGCGACTGAACATCATCATTTCGGGCGGCACTGGTTCCGGCAAGACTACTTTGCTCAATATTCTCTCCAGCTTCATCCCGCCAGAGGAGCGCATCGTCACCATCGAGGACGCCGCCGAACTGCAACTCCAACAGGAGCATGTTGTCCGCCTGGAGACCAAGCCGTCGGACGCAGGCAAAGCCAATGAAATGACCATACGCGCCCTGGTGCGCAACTCCCTGCGCATGCGCCCTGATCGCATCGTGGTAGGCGAAGTGCGCGGCGGCGAAGCCCTAGACATGCTGCAGGCAATGAACACCGGCCACGATGGCTCGCTGACGACCGTGCATGCCAATTCCCCCCGCGACGCAATCGCCCGGCTGGAGACCCTGGTGCTGATGGCCGGACTGGACCTGCCGGTGCGTATGGTGCGCCAGCAGATCGCCTCAGCAGTTGACCTGTTCATTCAACAGAGCCGTCTGCCCGATGGCTCTCGAAAAGTAACCTACATCACAGAGGTGGCCGGCATGGAAGGCGATATGGTCACCATGACCGACGTGTTCAAATTTGAGCAGACGGGAACCTCACCTGAAGGAAACGTCATCGGCCACTTAAAGGCTACCGGCCTGCGCCCCATCTTTATGGCGCGACTGCAGGCGGCTGGCTTCGATCTGGGGGCGAAAATCTTTATGGGATAAGTCTCACCTTATGGCCGCCAGGCAGGAGCCGTATCCATGGCTGGGTTATCAGTCAGGTTGACGATCTCTGAACCGTCAGCGTTCATGATGCAAATGTCAGAGGTCTGGCCTTCATTCGATGAGAAAGCGATGTGCGAACCATCGGGCGACCACACAGGATCATAGTCTTCTCCCGCGCTGTCTGTGAGCCTGATCTCGACGAAACTTGCGGGGTCAACCGTGTAGATCTCGGAATTGCCATCGCGATTGCTGTGAAAGACGATTAGGTCCCCAATGGATGACCAATCCGGCCACCAATCGTCAGCGGAGTCGAACGTCAGCCTGGACGGGTCGGACCCATCCGCATTCATGACCCAGATATCGCGGCTGGCGCCGTAAGAGGAATTGAACACGATCTGCGTTCCATCTGGGGAGTAAACCGGCGACCAGCCTCCAATTGGGGCCTGTGTTAGACGCACCACATTGGACCCATCGGCATTCATGACAGCGATATGAGGGTTCTCCTCATAGCGATGCGTGTGAAAGACGATCTTGGTTCCGTCGGGGGACCAAGACGGGGCGAAGTCATCCTTGGGGTGATCGGTCAAGCGGGTCAAGCCGCTGCCATCGGCATTGATCACATAGATTTCGCCGTTGCCATCTCGATAAGAAAAGAAAGCAATGCGAGTGCCATCCGGCGACCAAGCGGGGCCAAAGGCACCCAACCTGCTCTCCGTAATGAGGGTGAGTTCAGTGCCGTCGTCATTGATCAGGTATATTTCGGATGATCCACCGCGAGTCGATACGAAGGCAATCTGCTCTCCCTTTCCTGTCCCGGCCTGAACCGGTTCAGCGCCATCACAAGCCACTCGTTGTTGACCAAAAACATTTTCGAAGGTAAGAGTACGAGCATATTCACGATGTGCAGCTAATGCTGCGGGATCCACCTCGAACATCCCAACCACAAGATCGTCCATGTTATCGAGAGCAGCGCCGCTTTCCTCTCGCACAGGAACTAACGCCTGTATTACCTCATCAGGACCGAATTCTTCAGCCAACCATTGGTTGACAATCTGGCGACTGATTGAATAGGCATCTAACTGCTGATTCCAGGCCTCCAGGAATTCTGCCGGCGCTTTGTATTGTTCATAGACCTGTTCAATGTCGTGGGCATTAGCCGAAATATCGGTGAGGATCGTCATGGCTAAGGTTGGATCGATGGCATCCTGGCTAACCCGTAGAGCGGTTTCATTGATAAGCTCAATGGTCACGTACATCATCGTCGAAATTTCGTGCACTTGCATGACCTGTTGAGCATATTCGGAATCTTGAGGTATCAGGGTAGCAGTAGGAAGAACTATGGCCGTGGGAGGCTTAGCCGTCTCGGTAGGAGTGGGAGCGGTCGGCTGGGCGGCGCAAGCCGCCAGCAGGGGCAGCAATAAGGCAAAGATCATGAACCTTGACATTTCTACCTCCTCAAGAAATAGGAAACATGTGTCGCATGTCGGACCTGCTTAAACTTGAATAGCAAGAAGGGGGAAACGCAGGAGCGAATAACTGGCGCCCCCTGGCATGGCTAATCTAACCGCAGGCAACACCACGGATGCCCTGCTCCACATGCCAGAATAAGACGAGTTGTCTAATCAAGCTCAGTGATAAATGACCCTATTCTGCTGGTCAAATGCCTTACCCCACGGTTCCCTTTTCAGCGCTTCATTGGGTGCTCGTTGGTATAATCCCGAACCAAGACCTGTGTGGTCAAGATTACTGCCACACAGGCAACTTACCATGCCCGCTAACGCCACTCCTCTCGCCGATAAAGTTGCCGTCGTCACCGGTGCCTCACGCGGTATCGGTCGAGCTGTCGCCATCGAGCTCGCCGGCCGCGGCGCCGGCATCATCGTCAATTACAACGCCAGTTCCAACGCGGCTGACCAGGTGGTGGATGAGATCGAGAAAGCCGGGGGTAAAGCAGCGGCGGTCAAGGGCGACGTGGCAAAGGTCGACGACGCCAACGCAATGATCAAGACGGCGATCGACAAATGGGGAAAGATCGACATATTAGTGAACAACGCCGGCATCACCAAAGACATGCTGATCATGATGATGAGCGAAGAATCCTGGGACGCGGTGATGGACACTAATCTCAAGGGTACCTTCAATTGTTCCAAGGCTGCCGTGCGGCACATGATGAAGGCACGCAGCGGTCGCATCATCAACATCACCTCCGTATCCGGACAGATGGGAAACGCTGGCCAGACCAACTATTCGGCATCCAAGGCAGGCCAGATCGGCTTCACTAAGGCCCTTGCCCGCGAGGTGGCCTCGCGCAACATCACCGTAAACGCAGTAGCCGCCGGCTACGTAGATACCGAGATCTGGGCCGGCGTGTCGCAGGAGATGCGCGAGCAAATCATCAAGATGATCCCCCTCGCCCGCAAAGGCGCCCCCAAAGAGATCGCTTATGCCGTTGCCTTCCTTGCCTCCGACGAAGCCAGCTATATCACAGGCCAGGTGCTGGCCGTGGATGGCGGCATGGCGATGGCGTGAAAGACCACTCATATTTGTCTTTGCGAGACGGTGCGAAGCGCCGTCGAAGCAATCCCCAAGATTGTGTCGGAGATTGCTTCCTCAACCTCGCTGCGCTCGGTTTCCTCGCAAAGACGGGACAAGGTTATGCGTAACCCAAACTCCACCACAATTGCCCCCGACGTATTGCATTCCATAGCGCGCCTGAGCGCGCTCAAGGTGCCCGGCGTACATGCCACGGTCCCGCGCCGCGGCGCGGGCGAGGGTGTCCAGATCAAGGTGACCGATCATGTCGTGGACGTCGATCTTTATCTCGCTATGAGCAAAGACCTGAATTTGCGCCAGGTGAGCCGCGAAGTCCAAACTACAGTGGCGCGCGCCATCGAAGAGATGGTGGGCATGCAGGCCGGCGTGATCAATATCCACATCGAAGACATCTATTACCCGCCGATCAACGGCAAAGACTAGGATGAAACCGCGCACGCGGGCGCGCAGCCTGGCGCTCCAGGCGCTTTACGAAATCGACCTGGCTGGGCACCCGCTGGAAGAGGTGCTGGCCGCCCGCCTCAGCGATTACGAACTCGAAGAAACCCTGGAAGAATTTGCCAGCCGGCTGGTACGCGGCGTTTACCCGATCCGCAAGGAACTGGACGGCTATATCTCCGAGCACGCCCCAGAATGGCCCATCGACCAAGTTTCCATCATCGACCGCAACCTGATCCGCATGGCAGTGTGGGAATTCGCCATCTCACAACAGACGCCCGTCAAGGTGGCGATCAACGAAGCGGTTGAACTCGCCAAACGCTATGGGTCCGACAGTTCCTCCCGCTTTGTGAACGGCGTGCTGGGTAGCCTGGCCGAAAGGCGTAACGAGATTTACCAGGCGTTAGGGCCGGAACACGCTACGAAAAATGGTAATCAGTAATTGCTAGGCGGCAACCTGTTATTCGTTATAAGTGAGAGCCATGGAATTCTTAGGCATCAGCCCCGTTGAACTCGTAGTGATCCTGGTGATCCTTTTTCTCGTGCTAGGTCCACAGGATCTGGTGAAACTCGGCAGCACGATGGGTCGGACGATTCGCAACCTGCGCGAGTCCGGAGCCTGGCGCAGCATCCAGGATGCCCGCCGGCAGCTGCGCGAGCTGCCGGATCAGCTAGCCAAAGAAGCAGGGTACGAAGACGTAAAGAAACTCGGCAGCAAATTAAGAGAAGAAATCAAAGAAACGCGAGTTGCGTTGGATGATTTAGATCACCAGATCGTGGCCTGGACACGCCAACCGGAATCTCTTTCGCAGAAAAAACCCAAAGAAGAAAAACCCGCCGAGGACTCGGGCCGCGAGGATAAATGATGCGCCGCTTGCTTGCCAATCTCTGGCGCCTGCTTACCGCGCCTTTTCGCTTCGCCGGCGGACTCATCGGTCGCGTTTTCGCCAAGCCGGTACGGTTTTTCACCGAAGAGCCTGAAGATACTCCTCTGGGCGAAACGGTTCAGAAAGCCATCGCCCACCCCAGCGATGTGCTGGCGCATCTGGCAGCGCTGCGCGGCCATTTGTTGCGCGCTACTTTGGCGTTGATCATCGTTTCTTTCCTCATGTTCGAGTTCTCAGGCACGCTGATGGCCTGGCTGGCGGCGCCCATCGGCGGCCTGCAAGGTTTGCAGGCTATCGACGTGACCGAGCCTATCGGGGTGGTCATGCGCGTGACCATGCTGAGCGCGTTCGCCATCACCCTACCCTACATCGCCTTCGAGCTGCTGCTGTTTGTAGCGCCTGGCCTCAGCCGAAGGGCAAGGCTTGTCGGCTTCCTTGCCATCCCGCTCGTGTTCCTATTATTTGTGGGCGGGATGGCGTTCACTTACTACTATTTGTTACCTCCCGCGGTAACCTTTTTGTTGAACTTCATGGAAATCCCCACCATGGTGCGCCCTTCGTCTTATATCGGTTTTGCCACCGGGTTGATGTTCTGGGTGGGCTTGGCGTTCGAGTTTCCATTGCTTTCCTACGTGCTGGCAGCCATGGGATTGCTGCCCGCACGCTGGCTGGGTCAGAACTGGCGCATTGCGGTTGTCGTTTTGGCCGTATTGGCGGCGGCCATCACGCCTACCATTGACCCAATCAATATGATGCTGGTTTGGCTACCACTGATTTTCCTGTATTTCGTCAGTGTGGCGACAGCCAGTCTGGCCCAGCGATCACGGGCAAAGCGGAGGGCGGCCCAATGAAGCGCGAGATCCTTTTCATCTTCCTTGCATTAATTCTCGTCAGCTGCGCCAGCCCGATTGAAACTTCTGCAACCACATCGTATCAGTTGCCAGACAGCGTAGACGTGACGTTCAACGCGCTGCTGCCGACGAACCACCCCGCCGGCGAACCGGTTTTATTTACCATCCTCGACGATGTGACCGGACTCGAATTCAACCCGCGACGGCTGGAGATGGAATCCAGCGGTGAGAATAGTGCATTCATTTCCATCTCGGTACCGGTGGGCACGATGGTGAAATATCGTTATACCCGCGTGAGCGCAGCAGGCAATATAGAAGAGGTGGGCGCCAATGAAGAAGCCGTTGCGCACCGCGCCTATCTGGTCGACGGGCCGGGACACGTCGCGCATGACATGATCGCCAACTGGGCAGACCTTCCGCTAACCGTTGAGACTGGGCAATTGAACGGCGTGGTCACTGAAACCGGCAGCGGCGCCCCGTTGGCCGATATGGTGGTGATCGCGGCCGGGCAGCAAACGCTCACCAATGACGATGGCCGATTTCTGATCCCCGGGCTGCCGCAAGGCTTGCACAACCTCGTGGTCTTTTCGCCATCGGGGAGCCACCTGCCCTTCCAACAGGGCGCGCTGGTGGCCGCCAACAGCGAGACACCAGCCAACATTGCACTTGCTCCCAATCTGATGGCGGAGGTGACATTTTGGCTCGCGCCACCTGCGGGTCACGCGGCCGGCATTCCCGTATTCATGACGGGAAATACGCGGGCTTTCGGGGCGCGGCCATTGATGACCGCGCAGACTGATGGACGGTATTCGCTGACAATGCTATTACCCACCGGCGTGGACATTCGTTATAAGTACACATTAGGCGATGGATTTTGGAACGCCGAACACGCAAAAGACGGAGCCTTTCAGCTGCGGCAATTGATCATTCCTGCAGGAACGACAAGTCTTGAAATCAACGACCAGGTACAAAGCTGGTCCGCCGGGTCCAGCGCGCCGATCACATTCAACCTTAAGACGCCGGATAACGATTCCCTTATCTACATTCAATTCAAATTGCTGGATTGGACCACGCCGCTGCCTATGTGGCCGCTGGGCGGTGGCCAATGGACGTACACTCTGTACAGCCCCACGAATTTTGCTGCCGCGCTGGAATATCGCTACTGCCTGGACGCGGCTTGCACAATATTGGAAGCCTCTCCTGGGCTACCACGCAGCGTAGCTGGAAATAAGGACGAACCGCAGACGATCAACGATCATGTGGATGGCTGGCAGAATAATCAATAACAATAATTGGTAGTTGGGTATCTGCAACCAACTTAACTCAGGTGAGGGGCGAGAGCCTGTCCCGAGCGAGCCATCTTTGGTGGCGACGAGGGATTTCCTCGCTCTTCACTGATGGTGCGGGGTGACCCCGCCTCTACCATGAGGTGGTAGGTATAATGAACTTAAAGGCGGATTCTTGAGCGAAACCGATCGCATCGAACGTGCAGCCAGAGCAGAAGGATTTGATCCCAAACCCCAAAAATCCTCTCGCAGTCTTGGCATTTTCATCGCAATCCTCGCGGCGCTATTAGTGGTCGGGGCTGTTACCGCGGTTATCTGGTTGCTGCAACCGGGGGCGCCAACTGAGACCCTGCGTGATGTCTTTATTGTCCTGGTGGCCTTCGAGTTTATGATCATTGGGATCGCGCTGGTCATCCTCATTATCCAGCTTGCCCAGCTGGTAAACCTGCTGAACAACGAGGTGCGCCCTATTCTGGATTCCGCCAACGAAGCGGCAAACACTATGCGCGGCACTGCCCGCTTTTTGAGTGATAAGCTGGTCAATCCCGTCGTGAAGGTAAATGCCGGGGTGGCGGCGGTGCGCCGAGCGCTGGACCTGGTGAGATTTTGGCGTCGCTAGACGATATAATGGATTGAGATAATCAAAGGAGTCTACTATGTCTGACAGAAATGGTGATTTTGGATCGTATTTTGCCGGCTTTTTGATGGGCGGCTTAATCGGCGCGGCGGTGGCCTTGTTAATGGCGCCTGCTTCCGGAGAGGAAACGCGCAAATACATCCGTGAGAAAGGTATTGAACTGAGAGACCGCACAGTAGAGAGCCTGGAAGCAGCTGCTGAGGAAGCCCGCCAGCGGGCCGATGAGCTGACCAAGCTGGCCCGCGAACGCGCCAACGAACTCACCAAGGAAGCTCGTGAGCTGAGCGGAGAGTTGCGCGGCCGGGCCGACGAACTGCGGACCCGCGGCGGGGCGATCGCCGAAGACGTTCGCCTGCGCGGCGAAGCGGCCGTCGAAGCCGCCAAGAAGCCCCGCGGTGGCCGAACGTCTGACCCTGGCGACGGCGGCAAGAAGAGCTAGATCGAAAAGGACTGCTTGCGCAGTCCTTCTTCTTAATTGCGCCGACCTTATGCATCCGTTCCAGGTATCCACTGGGACGGCCGCCGGCGGCCACAGCATTAGAAATCACATACCCTGAACCTAAACACCGATCAAGCCAGGTAGCTCCGCGATCAGATCCCCAGCCAGCACGCCCGCAGTCCCGCCCAGGCGGGTCGCGGCGCGCAGCCCCGCTTGCCCGTGAAGCCAGACGGCGGCGCATGCTGCTTCAAAAGCAGGTACGTGCTGGGCGCACAAACCGGTGATAAGGCCGGCCAGGACATCACCGGTGCCAGCCCTAGCGAGGGCGGGAGTCACCAACGGCAGCGTGGCGCTGCGCCCATCGGGCGCTGACACCACGGTGAAAGCACCTTTGAGAACGAGGATGACATTCCATTCTTTGGCAAATTTCTCGGCGGTCGCGGTACGATCAGCTTGGATTTCATCGGTTGACAAACCAGTCAAGATCGCCATTTCGCCTGGATGAGGAGTGAGAATGGAATCAGAGGGCAGGCGCCCAGGCCAATCCTCTAGACGAGACAAGAGTTTCAGCGCATCAGCATCCATTACCAACGACGGCAACTTTGCTTTCAGCAGCTCATCGATGAAGACCCCGGTGGTAGCCTGCTGACCAAACCCGGGTCCAACCAGCAAAGCGGTGGCGCTATCCAGCGCGGACCTCAATACCTCAGCGGCCGTCGCGCTGATCCATCCAGAATCGGCGGGCAAAGGAAGCCAAGTCGCTTCGCGCAAATGCCCGGCCAGAGATGGCTGGATAGATTCGGGAGCCGCAACCGATACCAGGCCCGCTCCGCTGCGGTAAGCCGCCTCGCCAGCCAGTAGCGCTGCGCCGGGAAAGTGGTG
This sequence comes from Anaerolineales bacterium, assembly GCA_035291465.1. Classification (GTDB taxonomy): domain Bacteria; phylum Chloroflexota; class Anaerolineae; order Anaerolineales; family UBA11579; genus JAMCZK01. Next base: position 45 of record DATDRZ010000042.1, on the reverse strand, counting down.
CGAGCCAGCCACGATCAGCGCGGTGCCAAAAGTACCTTTATGCGC
>DATDRZ010000041.1:0-7763 GCA_035291465.1 Anaerolineales bacterium | reverse complement strand
TGGCGCAGCGTAAAGTACGAGGAGGTTTATCTCACCGAATACGCCACACCCCGCGAAGCTCGTTGCGGCCTGGGCCGCTACTTCCCGTTCTACAATCACCAGCGACCCCATCAGGCCCTCGACTATCGGACGCCCGCCGCCGCCTACTTCGGCTAAGCGGGGTTCATCCATTCCGACCGGCCCTGTGGTATGATGGGGTTACCCCCCTGGAAGGCGAGAAGGACGGGCCGTTTGGCTTGTTCATCTCGTCTTTCATTTCCGGCTGGAGAAAGGCCAGCCCACCTTAACCAACCCCATTTTTGTGTCTTGACAATGGGGTCCACCCTAAACCGTCTTTTTGCTGCCTCTTACGGGCCGGGAATAATCAACCTTTGCCCGGCATAAATCCGGGTTGTCGTCAGTCCGTTTGCCCTCATCAGCGCAGCCACGGTGGTGCCATGATTGAGCGCAATCCGGAAGAGATTATCTCCCGGCTGAACGACGTAAGCTCGGAGGGCGTTAGGGATAGGCGTCAACACCGGTTGTGAAACAGTTGTGACGCCGGGAATGATTAACTCTTGCCCAGCCCAAATATAGGTTGACTTCAAACCGTTGATCGCCCGAAGTGTTCTCACGGTCGTTCCAAAATTGAGTGCTATGCGGAAGAGCGTATCCCCGGGCTGCACAATGTAGCGGCCCAGGGTCATAGGGTCAGTACGAGGAGTGAGGTTGGCGGGCAATGGGCTGACACTCACCGCACTGCTGGAAATTATCAACACTTGTCCAGGGTAAATCGTGTTGGAGGTCAGCTCGTTGGCCGCCTGGAGTGCTGCGACCGTCGTTTTGAAGCGTAGTGCAATCCGAAACAGCGTATCACCTGGCCGGACTGTATAGGTAGAATAGGCAGATGACGGCCTGACAGGCGCACGAACCGATAAGTCAAACAGCGTCAGGTGATTCACACTGGCGCAAGCTTGTCGGGTGGTTGGGTTGATGGTCGTCGCCAATGCGCTCCAGGCTCCACTAATGGGGGCGGTCTGAATGATCAGGTTGTTGGGGGTGCCGCCTGCTGTGACCAAGTGAGCGTCGGTGTAGGTCAGGCAGAGCGTCAGCGGTGGGTTGAACGAAGTGATCCAACTCCCCCGCTCATTGTACAGATTGATATTTATCGTGCGTCGCAACAATTGAAAACCGCCCGGCACTGGCGGGGCCACAGTCGGGTTAAACCCCCCGCAGTGCAGCGTGCCGCCGTCAGGTACCGCCCCAGCCGGGATCGTGATGGTCCACTGGGCGCAGGCAAACACACCGCCGCTGCTGCCCACTCCCTGCCCGCCAACTGGTGTAGCGAAGGGAACACGAGCGGGCCCAGGTGGGGCCGGTGACGGAGTATTGGTGGGCGTGGGCGTGAAGGTTGGCACGCTCGGGGTGGGTCGAAGGAGGGGCGTGGCGGACAGAACCGGTTTCGGCAGGGTCAAGATCAGTATCATCCCACTGATGGCAACCACAACTGCCACAGACGCGAGTAATCGAGATGGCCTGGCTCGTGTCAAAAGTCGCTGTCGGTTCATGATTGACTCTCCACGTCAATTTTCCAGGTGTGGGGATTACCCACAAAGGTTTGTGGCGACAGCTGGGCGATGCTGCATGTCTGTTCTGGTGACAGTTGCACTCTCGCCCGCGCCCCGAGTGGCGCTTGGCTACTTACCCTGCCGCTCGGAGCGCGGAGGCAATGGGCCGAGCGAAGATAAGCTATCATCTTTAGTAGTCACACCGGTCACATTCAATCCATGCCATTCAGCACGGTTGTTCGTCTCGTTGCTCTCGAGCACTGCCCCGCTTGACGAGCCATCGTCGCTATAAGTGTCCACGTAGAGGTATAGGTCAGTCGTGCCCGAAGCGAACCAGCCAGGCCAGCGCGTGTAGACAGCCTCGTAACTATCGGGGGTCGAAGTGAGCACGATGCTCTCTCCCGGCGCCAACGTCTGGGTAACGTACCAGGCAATGCCGTAGCATGACGTCATCCCACACCGTGTATCCCAGGTTTGGTTGGCTTGGGTAGGCGGGGAAGAGGGATTGATGTAGAAATCTACCCAGAAGTTGCTCGCCGAGGCTGTGCCGGTGTTGGTGACGATGGCGGTAATGACCACTGGCTGACCCGCAGTGGGATTCGGCGCACTCAAGCTGAAGCTGCTGACAAGATCGGGTTTGGGCGAGAATGTGCTGTAAATGACCAGTGGCAGGAAGATTTTACGAACTCCACTGAGAGGTGTATTTGTGGGAGTCCAATAGAATTGGCCTTCCCACGAATTATTGTTTTCGTCCACCTCAGACACGGCCTCACCGTCGTCAACGACGATCTTGAAGGTGTGATAGCCGCTGGAGGCTACAACCACCGGCCAATCGTCGAATCCTGTGTAACTGTAAGCGTTGATCCCATCAAAGGGGTATTGAATGATGGGCACCGAGTCCAGATAGACAGTAACGCTGAAACCGTGATCAACGTTCACCGAACTATTATTGAAAATCCCCCAATCCAGGTAAGTGATTGCCCCAGCATACAGATTGTAGACACTACGACTCCCAGCCGCGGAGGAAGGGATCACCGGGAACGGCCAGTCTACGCCCTGGAACGGCACCACATCAGGCTTGGTCGCCCAAGGAGTTGGGGTGGGAATGGGGGTCGGAGTCGGGGTCGGTGGCGGTGGCGGCTTAACCCAGACGCGGATAGACGACGTGGTAGCGTTGGGGTCGTTGATGGGGTTATCGGAGAGATTGCTTTCCTCTCTGCCGGTGAACTCTTCAGGAAAACCTTGCCAATCTGGGTCACGGTAGAGCCGCACGTTGTACCCGCAGAGCCGGAGAGAGTTAACCGTGTTATCACCTATCGGCTCGTTTCCCAAGAATGAGACATCACTGGTGAATGTTTGGGCAATGCCAGTGAAATCTCGCCCCCGGTAGAGGGTAACACCTGGCGGCAGCGTCCGGCAGAAATCAAACGAGTCCACCATACGCAGGGAAGAGGCGGTTGGATTAGGACTACTGATCGGGTTATCCGTCAAGTTGCCGTCGATGCCCGTGAAGTTCTCCCATGGCCCTGTCCAGTCCGGGTCGCGGAAGAGCGTGACGACCCAGTGGCCGCAAACCCGCAGTGACCTGGCCGCATCATTCCCGATCAGCGTATTCCCCAAGAACATCACATCAGAGGAGAATGTCTCCTTCAGACCGTTAAAGTCAGTTTGAGTGTACAGCGTCACGCCGTCCGGCAAGGTGTTACAGGGGTCCGAGGCGTCGATGATGCGCAGCGAAGACGCGGTTGGGTCTGGATCGTTGATGGGATCGTCACTCAAATTGGAGTCCCCCGGAGCGGTGAAGTCCTGGGGCTGTCCATTCCAATCCGGGTCGGGATAGAGCCTCACCCGATAGTTGCCGCAGATGCGCAGCGAGTTAACGCTATTGTCGCCAATGCGTTCATTCCCCAAGAACATCGCATCCTGGCTGAATGACTGACTGATACCGGTAAAGTCGCGGCCGCGATACAGCGTCACCCCTTGCGGCAAGGTTGCACAGGGATCGCCCGGACGCCAGGCCCGCAAGGAGGAGGCGCGGTTGTCCCCAATGCGGTCGTCGCCCAGATTGGCATCGCTGCTTGAGAACTCCTGCCACTGCTGCCCGTTCCAGTCAGGATCCGGAAACAAGGTCACACCCCAGTTGCCGACGATCTTGAGCGACGAGGCGACATCATCCCCAAAGTAGGTATTGCCAAGATACATCACGTCGCTGGTGAAGTTGATGCACCGGCCGCGAAAGTCGGTGAACTCATACAGCGTAATCCCCTCCGGCGGATTATTGCAATCTACGGGAAGCGGCGTTGGGGTCGGAATTATCGGATCTGATTGCACAGTAATGCGGATGATGGCTTGCGGCCCGATATGGTTTCCGCCGACGCGCATTTGCCAGACGCTCTGATATTGACCTGGCACAGAGGGCGCAGTCATCACGAAGGAAGAGTCGTTGTTGACATCAAAGGTGTAGGTTCCCCCTGTGCCCACGTAGCTTTTGACTTCCTGAACCGGCCAAGAGCCCAGCGTGTTCGAGGCGTCTTCGGGTATGGCGTGTAGGTGATCCCCTCTTGCATGATCCAAATAGCCCGACGTTCTGCGGATGGTGACTGAGGGATAGAATTGTTCTCCCGGACGGACAACGTGACTCGAGACATTGACCAGTTCTATGCCATCTACTCCCGGTGGTAGAGTTGGCGTGGGCCCTGGTGGCACAACAGTAGGGGTAGGGCCAGGGGTGGTTGAGGTGGGCGTGGGGGTAGGAGAAACGGGTGGGGGATCGCCAGAGAAGGCAGCGCATGTGGGTGGCGATATTGGATATGGATACACATTAACTGTAGGCCATCCGCTTTCCCGATCCCGATACTCATACCAAAACTTGATTTCGTGACTCCCTTGACTTGCATTGAACCAAACAGCACTACAACCCGATTGATCGGGCCAGAAGTTAAACGTGCCGTCAACGGTTATCCTGCGCACTCTATAATCGCTTATCGCCAAGAGATAGGGCCATCCGCCGGGATAGGAGAAGGGCACATCAAAGAATTCGTATTGGGGAAGAACGATGAAATTTGTTGAGGTCAGAGTTTGATACGGAGCGTCTTTTGGGATTACGGTCTGATCGCCGCGCATCCAAGTGCTGTCTGCATACTTTATCGTCCAGCCATCCACCGTAAAAGTTTCACCCGAACTCAAAGGAATGACCCAATGAAGATGAGCGCTGTCAGGAAGTTGGTCCGTAAGACCGCAACCATCCCATGACCACGTATCTGGCCGCAGAGAGCCTAATATTTGGCCCCGTAGTACCTCTTCCCCCTCCTCTATGCCCAGTCCCAACAGGGATTTATCAAAGTGGAAATACTCTAGTTTCCTGCCACCAACGCCAACACCGTGATTGATAGTGATGTTGTCACTGAGCTCACCTCTACATATGTAAGTGATATAGCCATCGGCTGCCGCTAATGCCCTCTTGTCAGATCCATGAGTTCCTATGTCCAAGGCCTGATCGTGCCATCCTTGTCTGTATTCCCAGGCCCCAGGGGGCCATGGAAATTCATATACGACCTCATCACCAACTGCCAGTGATGCGACCCTAAGAGGATCTAGGTGCAATTTCCCTTCAGAAGAGACAAACGACTCGGGAACAGAGGACATAAGACGCGAGAAAGCCTGAGTACCCGCTAGTGCTGCCTGTGAACCAAGAGTTCTGCTTGTAGTAGCCAGGATTAGCCCTCCACAGTCACCGCTGCCGACATATTCAATTGAACAACGTGGTCCGTCCAAGGATGCGATTGAGATAAGTCGCCAATCACCTTCAATTCGCTCTGAGGTTACGGCAAAATGGCTGCCGATAAGCAAATTCGAGGGTTTAGTACGCATTGCATCGAACACCGCTTCTTGGAGACTCAAATCCTTAACGAATGTCCTGAAATCTATGGAGACTTCGGTTGAGGGCATAACCGCCGCGGCGTCTGCATCTTGTGCTTGAGTCACCGGGGTCTGGTTCGACCCAGAACTCGAGAAGCTTAATGTGAGAACAACCAACACGAAGAGAAACTTGGCGACAGTCTTACAGCGAGTTGTGCTAAGTTTTCGTGAGAGTCCAAATGCACGCAACAGGCCGCGCTTGAGGAGAGAAGCAGGGTTTGGAATCGCTGACCCACTGACCGGCGCTGATTTCACTGACTCAGTGCGTTCAGTGATCCAACTTCTGCGACGGGGACGGAACAATGCGGCGGCGAGCCTCAGGCCGCGCTGGGGTCTTCGAACCACTGAACTACTGAGCGGCGCTGAGGCCGCTGACGCGAAGCGTGTGCTTTCATTCTGCTCAGTGATCTCAGTGGTTCGGTTTTCGCGGCGGGGTAAGAACAACGCCGCGGCCAGCCTCAGGCCACGCTGGGGTCTTTGAACCACTGAACCACTGAGGGGCGCTGAGGCCGCTGACTCAGCGCCTTCAGCATTCTCAGTGGCCTCAGTGATTCTGTTGTCATGGCGGGGGAAGAACAATGCAGCGGCGAGCCTCAGGCCGCGCTTGAGGAAGAATTCTAACTTTGAGTTCATGGGGACATCCCCTTTCAGGCAAACGAGTGGAGAGAACCGTTACCTGCCAACAGAATACAACAAGTCGCCCGCTAAAATCAAGTCCCAGTACACCTGTCTATGGCAAGACAGTACAAGTGCCTATGAAAGTAGCACAAATGTCTATACTGGGGTTGCAATTGAGACTGGCATGCTCCAGTTAGAACCCTCTTGGAACGAGGGCTAAGCGGTCAAAAAGGGATATAAAAAAACCGGGCGCGCGGCCCGGTTTGTCGCCATCTACACTGACGTCTCGATCTTGACCATGGTCTTCATCCATTCCAGGTCTTCCGCGGCAAGCGGCGGCGGGGGCGGAGAGCGACGATAGTCTACCGAGAGTTCGTAGGCCGCTTCGTCGTACATCGTGCCCAAGGCCGGCCCCAATTCGAGCGGCACATCCGCATCCGGCGGACGCAGCGGCACAGGCACAGTGGGCAGCTTATCCTGCAAACGCAGGGGCCAGACTTGCGCCACGTCGGCCCCGGCGCGGATGAGCGTTATTCGATAAGGCGTATCGGGCACACGCGGGAGTGTAGACGCAAGGGAACGTTCGCCCCGGCGCAGCAGATCAATTTCCAGCACATGCACGCTCGCCTTCCGCAGGCGCTCACGCTTTTTGCGATACGCCTCCAAACCCTTCCCACGCTTGTTCACCGGCGACAGAATTTCAATGCCGGTGACCAGTTTGTTGCTCGTCGCATCGCGCACCTCGACATTTGCCACGCGCACCTCGGGCGGCGCGAGCGAAACCGTCATCGGCGCCTCTGCAATGGCCTCGCCCGACGGCGCCCCGCCCTGTGAGGAAAGTGGGCGACGCCTATCCGCCGTCAACACCTCTACATCAGGATACATGATGCCAATCTCGGCCTCAGGCTCGGTATCCTCCACCACGTAAATTTCCAGACGCGCCACATAGCGAGGCTTTAGACGCGGCGTCAATCGGCGGCTGATCTCTGTCGCCAGCCGGTGATGCACATCCGGCCATAGATGACCTTCAAGATAGGGATCCATGCCAGGGAATGGAGAAGACATTGCGGTCTCCTGCTTGCCAAATGATTATACCATTCTGAGCGTTGTTTTTCTCATCTCCTGACCACCGGCAGGAACATCCGGAATGGCATCGCGGTTGCCGTGGTCGTCAGCGTGGACGACGCCGATTTCGTGGGGTCGCTGCGCGAGGTCACCGTCAGGGCCGCCGTCTCGGTCTGGCCCTCCTCCGCCTCGCCGGGGATTGTCACGGCCACCGTCACGCTCGCGCTCGCGCCTCCAGCCAGTGGGCCGATGGTTGTCGGCGCTGTGGTCGTCCACGTCCACGCCGCGCTGGAGACCGACACATCGTACTGATCCAGCGCATTGCCGGTGTTGACTACCGTCAACGTGTAGGTCACAATCGCCCCCGGATTGCCCGAACGCGCAATGGTAGGTGGGGCGACGACGACGCCATGCAACAGGCCGCTGGTGGTGGTCAGCACCGCCCGGGCCGATTTCGCGTTATCGCTCTGCGAAGTGACCGTGACTGTGACCACGTCGCTTGTCCCAATCACCTGATTTGCTGGGATGGTCACCATGACGGGAAGGCTGGCGCTCGCGCCGCTTGCCACCGGCCCGACAGTCGCCGGGGCCGTGGTGGCCCACTGGTTGCCGCCG
>DATDRZ010000040.1:0-12340 GCA_035291465.1 Anaerolineales bacterium | reverse complement strand
ATTATCCGGGTTGATCAGCGCGTGCTCCGGCGTGCGCCCCATCAGATAATCCGGATGGCGCGCCAGGAATTGATCCAGCGGATTGGAAGAGGCCACCAGGATCGCCGCGGAGGAATCCGCGCCGCGTCCGGCGCGGCCGGCCTGCTGCCAGGTGGCGGCGATGGATCCGGGATATCCCGCCAGCACGGTGGCGCCCATGCCGCCGATATCCACACCGAGTTCGAGCGCGTTAGTGGCGACCACCGCGCGCAATTCTCCGGAGCGGAGTCCGGCTTCAATGGAACGACGCTCGCTGACCAGGTAACCGCCGCGGTAGCCGCGGATGGTGGAGGACCTCACCCCCGGCTCCTCTCCCCCGGAGGTGGAGAGGGGTGCCGGAATATTTTTTGGAGTCGAGGCTTTAGCCGGTTGTTTTCGCGAACTGACCCCATCCCCCAACCCCTTCCCCTGAAGCAAGGGAAGGGGAGTTGAAGCCGAATGTTCAGAGTTTGATTCGGCAATCGAAGAACCTTTTTTATCTAGAGCCGAGGAAGTCAGCTTTGTTTCCGACAGCCCCCTTCCCCCTTTCAAGGGGGAAGGGACGGGGTTAGGGGTTTGTTCCCGCAACGTCTTCAGCATCACTTCCACCATGCGCCGCGTGCGCCCGAACAAAATCGTCTGCACGTCGTAGGCCAGCAGGTCCGAAACCAGGCGCACGGATTCTTGCGCCAGGCTGGCGCGCAACCCTAGCTCGGCGTCCACGATGGGCGGGTTGTAGATGGCGAAGTTGCGCTCGCCGCGCGGCGAACCATCGCCATCGATCACCGTGACTGGCTGCTCGATCAGGCGCTCGGCCAGCTCCTGCGGGTTGGCAATCGTGGCGGAGGCCAGGATGAATTGCGGTTTGGCGCCGTAAAACTTGAGCAGGCGCGAAAGCCGCCGCAATACGTTGGCTACGTGGGAGCCGAAAACGCCGCGGTAGCTGTGCATCTCGTCAATGACCACATAGCGCAGATTGCCAAAGAACTCCGCCCACTGTGTGTGGTTGGGCAGGATGCCGGCGTGCAGCATATCCGGATTGGTGATCAGCAGCCGCGCCCCCTTGCGGATCTGGCTGCGGTGGTGCGTGGGCGTGTCGCCGTCGTATGTGGCGACGGGGATGCTGACCCCATCCCCCGGCCCCTTCCTCTTAGAAAAGGAAGAAGAAATTTTGAATTCTGAATTCTGAATTCTGAATTTCGAAGCGTCAGTCCGCAGGGGCGGGGTTTCCCCGTCTCTATGTAAGCTCCCCTGCTCCCCCGCCCCCATGCTCCCAAGCTCCTTCACCCATGTCTCCAGCTCATTCTTTTGGTCGTACGCCAGCGCCTTTGTGGGGAACAGATACAACGCCCGCGCCTGCGGATCGCGTAGCAGCGCGTCCAGGGCAGGCAGGTTGTAGCACAGCGTCTTGCCGCTGGCGGTTCCTGTTACCACGGCGATGTCCTGCCCCGCCTTTAGTAGGTCCCAGGCCTGGGCCTGGTGGCTGTATAGCTGTCCGTAGCCCAGCCTGGCGAAGGCCGCGGCGATGGCGGGATGGATGTCCGCGGGCAGGGGCTGGAACGCAGCCGGGCGGGGTTGTTCTGTATTCCAATGCACGATATTCCCGCCGATGGAGGGTTCTGAGCGCCAGTGCGCGAGGAGCTTTTTAAGATTGTCCATTTTCAATCGTGGGGGTTGCCACGCTCGCAAAAGATGCGAGCTCGCAATACGGTTCAGGCAAGCCTGAACCGAGCTCAGCTTTCCTGTGGGCAAGAAGCCTATTGAGATTGCTCATTCTGGTGGATGAGGAATTATACATAGGTTAGAACTAATTTTCTATCCCCAGTGCAGGTGCAAAGATATTATTCCGCGCCCTGGGGGTAGGGACTTGACAGGCAGGCTAGACCTTTCTCGGAGATTTCGTAGGAAGCAATGCGGCCGCGGGAGCCGGGGTCGGTACGGCAGAGGAAACCGACCATGAGTTCATAGATGACTTTGCGCGTGGCGGAAGGGGAGATGGAGGTGGCCTGGCCGATTATGCGGTGAGTGGTGGTTTGGGGATTATCGAGGACATATTGAAGAACATCGCGGCTGGTGGGGCCGAGGTTGGCGCGGTTGGCGGATTGATGTTGATCAATTTTGACAAATTTGAAGGCGTCGTCTTGAAAGTCGGCGAAGGCTTCGATGAGGACAGGTTCGATGTCGCGGGCTTTATAAGTTTGGAGTTTGACGACGGGTTCGTGCGCTGGGACTCAACATAGAGCATGTTGTCGACACTGGAGGCGATGAAGGAGGAGCCGCGGAAGACACCATCCTTGTTGGTGTGGTGGATGACCACAACGGCCGCGCCGGTATCTTCGGCGAGCTGGTGGAGGCGCTTGAGGATGGGCTGGATCAAGACGGGGTTACTTTCATCGGTGAGGCCAATGACGTTGGCGAAGGCATCGATGATGATGAGCTTTGCGCCCAGGGAACGCGCACGGGAGGGATGAAGTAGAGGGGATCCCTCGTCGCCGCCCATTCGCTTCACTCAGGGCAGGCTCCGCGGCTCGCTCGGGGCATGACTGCGCCCGTACGACAAATCGGACGGAATAAATAAATTGGAGATTACTCGACGAGCTGACCCGCACCCGGCATATCGCGGATCAGCGACCATTTGCGTGGCCTTCGTCGGCAAAGCCGACGTGGCACAAAAGAGCGCCAACGGCCACGCGTTGGAGTTACTACTCGGCTCTGCCGAGTACGCAACATCCACGGAAACTATTCTGCTGCGGCTAATCCTGCGCCGGGAATATCGGTTATTGGGGACCAAACCGGCAGGAGTGCCCGCACGCTACTGGTAGCCAAGTGCCAGATATTCTCCGGATGCGCAACTTCAAGTATGAATAATTGATAGTTTCCGGTACGTTGCGAGTGAAAAACGATGTATTTCCCGTCAGGTGACCATGTCGGATTGCCATCCTCAAGAGGGCTGTCGGTGAGCTGGCGCAGGCCGCTGCCATCGGCGCGCATCAGGTAGATGTCGCCCTTGCCGGTGCGCCAGGATTCGAAGACGATCCATTCTCCATCCGGAGAGTACACCGGGCGCCAATCCAGGCCCGGGCTCTCCGTGAGGCGCTTCACGTTGCTGCCATCGGTGTCCATCACGTAGATCTCGGAGTTGCCGTCGCGGCGCGAGGTGAACGCAATCTTGTCGCCATCGGGGGACCAGTTGGGTTCGTAATCGTGCTCGGGAGCGTCGGTCAGTTGCAAGATATCTTTGCCCTCCTCGCCATCCCGCCCTACCTCGGCAATGAACAGGTCACGGTTCTTGTCGTGCTCCTTCATATAAACGATGTACTTGCCATCCGGAGAAAAGGAGGGGTAGCAATCGAAACCGGGCTGGGTGGTGAACTGCCATTGCTCCGGATCGGCGTCCACAGTCACCAGATATACGTCGCGCAGCACGTCGGAATTTGGGAGGCCGTCGAAGGCGATTAGGCTCCCATCCGGCGACCAGAGGGGGGCTTCGGCAAACGTGTTTGCCAGCCCGCCGGTGAGGGTGTATTCGTCGCTGCCGTCCGGGCGGATCAAGAAGACGTCCCGGCGGCCGCCTTCGCTGGCGGTGAAGGCGATCCAGCCGAGCTGTGAAAGCTCCTGGGCTTTCTGGACAGAGAGTGTGGGGAGGGTATCGAGAGACTCAAGGGTCTCGGCAGGTTCTGCGGTGTCGTTGGATCCTTGCGCCTCCGGCGCGGCTTCGGTTGCGTCCGCGGTCTCCTCCGCGGCCCCAGTTTCGTCGCCGGCGACGGGGGTCTGCGACGGCGCCGCGCACGCGGCGAGGAATGTTGCCAATAAGAGGATGCCGATGACCGGCTTGGGGATTGCCACGCTCGCTATCGCTCGCTCGCAATGGTTTAGGGCGCATTGCAATGCGCCCCTACCAATGGAGGGCATGGATGAATTCGAAATTCGAAATTGGTTTTGCTTTTTTTCGCGAGGGGAGCGTAGTGTTCGCTGCAATGGTGGCTGCATGTCAAACCTCGGTTTGGTCTTCTTCGATCACTTGCTTGGCAAGCTGGGAGAGCTTCTTTTGATCGGCTTCGTCCATGTGCGCGGACTTCCAATAAATGTCCAGCAACTCGTAGGGCGAAAGATCGTTCACGCTGCGATCCTCGGGGATGCGCACGCGCGCCTGCATCTGCGGGCGTTTCACCAGGTGAAATTCGAAGGCATCGGCAGCCGCCTCGCGCAGCATAGATTCGTCTATAAAAGGCTCGAGATCCATGGGGTAATCAATGATCAAACGCAAAACGGCATCTTTCAATTCCGCCTTTGGCGGAATTTCTTTCAGCAGATCATTCATCACACTAAGCTCGGAGGACAGGCGCACTAGTTTATCGATAAAGCGCCGGATATGATCCAGCTTGCGCCACTGGATTTTGGTTTGCCCTTTGGCCAGCTCAAGGATAACGAAATACTTATCATCGCGCGCTTCGCCAAAATCAACCCTTTCGATGGAACCCGGATAAACAACCGGGGGCTGGCGGGTTTCACCGGACGGCGGAGGATCTCCGTTTAGATTCTGCGGCTTGTGGATATGACCCATGGCCACGTAATCGAGCCGCTTATCTTTCACCAGGGATGGCGACAGCACCAGATCGTTGCCGAGCATCACGGCGCGTTCGCCGCCATAGATGGCGCCTTGGATCGAGGCGTGAGCCATGAGCACGATGGGCAAGTTGTGGTCGGCCTCATCGAGATAGCCCTTTACCAGGTCGGCCAGCAGCCCTTCCAGATGAGAATAGATCTCTTCCGTTTCAGTAGTTTCGATGTTGCCATAGGCCAACATTTGCGATCTGGCCACCCAGGGCAAAGCGATCACCTGCAGAGGCAGGTCCCATAAATCACTCGGTCCCAGCAGATTCGGCTTATCCATCACCTTCACGTAGGGGACGTCCAGAGTGCTGTATTCCTCCATGGCGTGGGCACGACCCAGACTGGGAGATAGGTCGTGGTTGCCCACCAAAAGCAGGGTTGGAATCTTTGCCTTGGAGAGCCGAATGATGCGGCGGCCCCATTCCCGCTGAAAGGTCGGCGCGGGGTTGCGGTCTTTATAGGCATCCCCTGCGAAAAGAACCAGGTCGACCTTTTCCGCAATCGCAGTGTCGATGATCTCGTCCAGCGATTTGAGGAAATCCATAACGCGCACGGGCAGCCCGGATTGCGGGTCGTGGCGGCCGTAATTGGCCATGTCGATGTGCGCGTCGGCGAAGTGGAGGAGTTTGAGAGGGGTCATGGATTACGAAATGATAACCCGGGAGACACCCCTCGTCGCAACTGAAGTTGCTCCTCGGGACAGGCTCCGGCACGGAGGTTTTCTATTGGTCATTATGTAAGCACAGGCTACTTGATCTTTATCCAAGTACGTCAAGCTCGATCTGCAAACCCGCGCCCTAACTCGAGGTTGCTTCGGTCGGCTTCATTTCATTTAGCCTCTCTCGCAATGACGAGAAAAAGAAACGCGTCTACTCCGTCGTTGCGAGGAGCACGCTCATGCCCATTCGCTTCGCTCAGGATAAACTCCGCAATGAGCAGCGAGAGCCTGTCCCGAGCGAGCCGCGGAGCCTGCCCTGAGCGGAGCGAATGGGCGGCGACGAGTGAAAGCAATCCCGAAGAATTTTCACGGCCTTCCATTGTAGGCTCGACGTTATGAAATACGGGTGCTCAGTTGAAAGACGTCAGGCCAGATCAGTGATACAGCTTTTTTGATTCGAGACTTGCTTCGTCGGGCGGATGGCTTCGCCTCGCCCTCCTCGCAATGACGAACAAAGTGGCATTCGTAATTCGCAATTCATAATCTTGTCCCTAGCGAGCCGCTTCGCGGCGACGAGGGATCGAAATTGGTTTTGCCTTTTACCCGCTGATTCCGAGCGCCTCGAGCTGCTGCCAGCCCGCCCAGAAGTTGGGATTGATGCGCACGGCTTCCTGCAAATCGGCAACGGCGTTGCCCGTCTCGCCGAGCGCCAGGCGCGCCAAGGCGCGCCAGTAGAGGCTTTCTTCCAAAGTCGGCTCGCTGATGGTTTCATACAAGGTGTAATTGGCCAGGTCGATCACGTCTTGATAACGGCCGGAGTAATAATACGCCCAATAGGGGCCGGTCTGATACCACATCATGCGATAGGGGCGTTCGGCGACATCGTTGGGCAGGCCTGCGTAAAGCTCAAACGCGTAATCGTAGGCGAAAGCGGCATCCACATATTCGAATAAGCGCACGTGGCTGGTACCCACATTGAACCAGGCGAAATATTGGTCAAATCCGGTCAAGGTGGTTGATTCGGCTTTGGCGATCTCCAACGCGTGCCTATTGGCCCACTCTTCATCAGCATATGGACCCAAAGCAGCCAGCATCTCATTCAATTTATCTTCAGGATAGATCACGAGGAACAAGAAGTCGAATGAACGCCATTGGTTAATGAATTCATCGTAAGAGGAGGTCAGGTTCTTGCCAGTGCCGTCTTCGCCGGTCTTCAAATACACGTCTTGAACGGTAAATTCTTCCTTCAAATCATCATAACCGGTGACAAACAAATAGTGCCCTAACCAGGAAATCTTTCCAGACGCGTCGCGTTCCGTATACCCTTTCTCAACCACCACAGGGAAACCAGCGGCAATGACGCGCTTGACGCGTTCGATGTCGCCGCCAACGCGCACCACGGCCTGCAACCCGGGTATCTGACTGTCGACGAAGTCTTCCATTTCGTAGGGCATGACGTTTTTATCGGGTTTGCCGCGGGCCACGCGATCGAGATTGGGGTCGTCAACGCCGGGCTTGACGTAGTCCTCAACATCCGCGCGGGTGCCACCCCAACCCCAGAAAGTCAAAGCCATGGCCAGCGTGGCTGGCCCGCAAAGATTCCAGCCCCCGTATTGATCGACGTATTTAAAGCCGGTCAATTGCACGGATGGCGGAATTGGATCTTCCGTTGGCAATGGCGTCGCCGTAGCGACCCGCGGAGTTCGAGTAGGCGAAGGGGTCAGGGCCGCGGCGGTTGCCGATGCAATCGCCGACTGATTTTCAACGGGGATGAAAATGGCCTCTTCAGGGGGGTTGAAAAAATAATTGATATTCGATCTAAGGGCGTCCACGCGCCAAGCCAGGCGTTCGTGAACGAAGGGAACATTGTAGAAGAGAAAGGCAAGGGCAATTAAGCCAAGCGTGGCGCCAAACCGGCGGCTCCAGCGATTGGGTTGATTGCGTTTGACCGAGAACGGGCGAAAGAACGGATTTTGCGACTGCACGCCGCGCGGATTATATCCGCCCGAAAACGCATCGGCGAAGCATCCGATGCGCAATTTTGCCTAGGGAGTGGGCGAGGCGGTTTCCATCGACTGCGTAGGAATAACGCCTTCGGTAGACGTACTGATCGGCGAATCGATAGTGATCGATTCGCCCCTCGCCGCCCAAAGGAAGAAGCCGGCGATCAGGCCGAACATGACGATGGCAACGATCACCACAATGCGTGCTGTTTTTCTTTTGGCTAACATCCGCTCACTTCAAAAAAGCGATAGGGCGGCTGGTTAAGCCAGCCGCCCTATCGATAACCTCTTATCCATTAGCCTCGATGCGCACGAACAACCCGGCTAAGCTGTTCCACCAGTCGCTCAAGGCGTTCGCCAGGCTCGCATTCGCTCCGGAGTTCGCGGAAGCATCCAGATTAGCATTCAGGCAGATCAGCCCGAGGAGGCAGTTTTCGCCATTGGCTTCCAGATCAGCCTCAATGCCCTCGCCATCCACATTAGTGTTTGCATCGATGGCGCCATCCCAAAATCCACCAGTTGCGGCACTGGAGTTCGCCGTGAAGCAGACCAGGTCGAGGAAGCAGCGCTTATTGCTGGTTGTTGACACGTTGGCCGCAAGGCTATCTCCCCCATCAACTGAGCCGGCAGCAGATGCGTTGATGCAGAGAAGTCCAAGCAGGCAATTCGCTTCATCGGCTGCCGCATCCTCGCTGCCACCCGCGCCAGCAGCAGGTATCGCCGCGTCTCCACCCTGCGCGTCTCTGGCGGCGCGCTCCTCAGGAGAAACAGAAATGGCATCAATGAAGGCGTCCAAGATTGGAAACGAGATCGTATAACCAGCGGCGGCTGCGCCTAAAACACACAGCGCCCCGGCGGCGATAAGCGCCAGCAAGACGGCTAGCAATGATCTGCGGCGCCTGTTTCGTGTTTCGGTTGCCATAATTCACCTCCAAGCACGACAGGAATTGGGCGAATAGCAAACTCCTGTTCACAAAAACGAAGCATCATTTTTGCGCGTTATTGCTGCATGAGATGAGAGGAGGATTAGGGGTATGGGACGGAATCACCCGCGTTATCGATTTTGTTTAACGCGGATAAACGCTGATGAACGCGGACAGATTTGCTTGCCATCCGCGTCTACCAGCGTTCATCCGTGTTCTAATAGAACGTTTCTATATAGGGTTGAATGATGAAGGAAAAGACGTTATATTGCATCAAATAATATAGGAGACCCTGTAACGAAAGGAAAAAATGAAAATAAGAAACGAAATTCGCCTATTTTTTCTTATGGGCCTGATCCTGACTTTGGGATTGGCCGCCTGCGCACCTGCTTCGGGAGCGCCGGAAGGTGAGGCGCCTGAAGAAGAGGCAGCCACTTCGGCACCTGAGGCGGAAGCCACTGAGCCACCTGCGGGTGGGGAAACAGGCGGCGGGGAAGCCATGGGAGCTATCGTGATCGACGCCACGGATGCATGCTCGCTGCTCACGCAGGAGCAGGTGGCGGCCGCGTTCGGCAAGGAAGTCACAACGGTGGAAGCCGCCAGCGGATCCGGATTCGGCGGAACAATTGCTACGGGTTGCGATTACGAATTCGGGGCGGACACGGACACAAAGCTGCGCGTCACATTCTATGATGGCGATGCGGCCAAACAGTACTTCTACGCCCTAGTCACCGCAGCCGGCGAAAGCTGCGATGCATTCTTCGAAAAGCTTTTCGATATTGGGTTCGGTCAGAGCGGGGAAGCCGGGATGGATCTAAGTTCAACGTTGCTTGGCGATCTCTATCGCCAATATGTTGAGATCTTCGAGGGCTGCCCATCTTATGTGAACATTACCGATCGCACGGATGTGGGCGAAAACGTTCTGACCACCGAATTGATCGTCTTCAACTGGACAAGCAACGTGGCGGTTCTCGGAGCCGATCGGGTGGTGGAACTCACGTACCAGGAGCCGGTATCCCCGGAAGCTCAGGCAGATTTCCAGACCGCGACCGATCGCGATAGCTATTATGCTGCGGCACAACCGTATGCCGACTCGATCCTGGCCGGGTACACGGAGACCTTGATCGATCTGTTACACGAAGCTACGATGCAATAGGCTGGCACACGACAATCGCCGCAAAACAGCGGCGATGAGGGCGCATTGCAATGCGCCCCTATGATTCATCAAAAAAAGACCTCCGGTAAATGCTGGAGGTCTTTTCGTTCTTGCGCGTCGGAGAATTCGACCATTACGACTTCGATATGGAATGGCCTCGGATCTGACCCCTAACCCCGGCCCTTTCCCCATCACTGCATGCTTCGCATGCTGGGGGAAGGGGGTTGAACCTTTGAGGCTCGAACCAACTTCGGCAATCGAAGAATCTTTTGTATTTGGAGTCGAGGCTTTAGCCGGATGTTTTCCCCCCTGCTCCCTGCTCCCGTGCTTCCCTGCTCGTTCCGTAGCGTCTTCAACATGATCTCCACCATTCGGGCGGGTTTAGTCAAGTCTTGGGATCGGTGGAAACGCCAAGGAACCATCCCTCGTCGCCGCAAAAGCGGCTCGCTCGGGACGGGCCCGCCCCTACGATTGAAAAGAGACCGCCAGAAAATTCTGGCGGTCTCTTTTTTGTTACGCGTCGCGGAATTCGCCTTCGACCACTTCGCCTTCACCCTCACCGGGTTTGTGGCTGTTGCCATTGCTATGGCCGGTATGGCCATTGGCGCTGGCGGCAGGTCCGCTGGCTTGCTGCGCAGCGTCGAGCTGCTGGCTCAGCGCGTGGAAGGCGTTCTGCAGTTCGTCGCTGAGGCGCTTGATCTTGTCTTTATCTTCGCTTTCGAGCGAACTGCGCAGTTCTTTCACTTTGGCTTCGATGTTGCCGCGTTCGGCAGCCGGCACCTTGTCGCCCAGATCCTTGAGGGTCTTCTCGGTCTGATAAGCCAGACCATCGGCGGTGTTGCGAGCTTCGACCAGCTCGCGGCGTTTGCGATCTTCGCCTTCGTGTTCGCGAGCTTCCTTCACCATGCGCTGGATGTCACTCTCCTGGAGATTGGTCGAAGCGGTCACGGTGATCTTCTGCTCTTTGCCGCTGGCGCGGTCTTTGGCACTCACGTTGAGGATGCCGTTGGCGTCGATATCGAAAGTAACTTCGACTTGCGGCGCACCACGCGGGGCGGCCGGGATGCCTTCCAGGCGGAAGTGACCCAGGCTCATGTTATCATTTGCCTGAGCGCGCTCCCCTTGCAGGATGTGCACGTCCACAGCAGTCTGATTATCTTCGGCGGTGGAGTAGACCTCGGTCTTCTTCACCGGGATGGTGGTGTTGCGTTCGATCATGGTGGTCATCACGCCGCCCAGGGTTTCGACGCCCAGGGACAGCGGAGTCACATCGAGCAGCAAGACGTCCTTGACGTCGCCGCCCAGAACGCCGGCCTGAATGGCAGCGCCGACAGCGACCACCTCGTCTGGGTTGACACCCTTATGAGGTTCTTTGCCGGTCAGTGAGCGAACGAGTTCCTGCACCATGGGCATGCGGGTAGCGCCACCCACGAGCACGACCTCGTTCAAGTCGCCAGATTTGATACCAGCGTCCTTAAGCGCGGCTTCAAAAGGTCCGCGCAAGCGGGCAACCAGAGATTCAGTGAGCTGCTCCAGCTTGGAACGACTTAGTTTGGTCACCAGATGCTTGGGACCCGATGCATCTGCGGTCACATAGGGCAGATTGATCTCTGTTTCCATCACAGAAGAGAGTTCGATCTTGGCTTTCTCCGCGGCTTCGCGCAGACGCTGAAGCGCCTGGCGGTCAGAGCGCAGGTCAATGCCTTGTTCTTTCTTATACTCATCGGCCATAAAGTTGACGATGGCCTCGTCCCAGTCATCGCCTCCCAGGTGAGTATCACCATTGGTGGCTTTGACTTCGATCACGCCGCCGCCCACTTCCAGGACGGAAACGTCGAAAGTACCGCCACCCAGGTCGAAGACCAGGATGGTTTCATTGTCTTTCTTGTCGAGGCCATAAGCCAGGGCGGCGGAGGTGGGCTCATTGATGATGCGCAGCACCTCGAGACCGGCGATCTTGCCGGCATCCTTGGTAGCCTGGCGCTGGCTGTCGTTGAAGTAAGCAGGGACGGTGATGACTGCCTTGTCCACTTTTTCGCCAAGGTAAGCTTCGGCGTCAGCCTTCAGCTTGCCCAGGATCATGGCGGAAATTTCCTGCGGACTGAACTCTTTCTTAGCCACGGGAATCTTCACCATGACGCCATTGGCAGGCCCTTCGACCACTTCATATGGCACCATCTTGCGCTCGGTTTCCACTTCATTGAAGTGACGACCGATAAAACGCTTGATGGAGGAAACGGTGTTCTCCGGGTTGATGACGGCTTGGCGCTTGGCGGTTTGGCCTACCATGCGTTCGCCGTTCTTGTTGAATCCGACGACCGAGGGCAGCAGTCGCGAGCCTTCGGCGGTGGGGATCACAATAGGATCGCCGCCTTCCATGACGGCGGCCACGCTGTTGGTGGTACCTAGGTCGATACCGATTATTTTAGGCATTTTTGATTACTCCTCTATTGGTAATTAGGCGAGTGAAAAGTGATTAGTGAGTAGTGATCAGTAATCAGGTACTCAGGAATCGAGATTCACCAGCCATGTGTACATGATAGGGAGAATGCGAAAGAATGACGTTAACGGAGTATCGGATTTGTATAAACGTAATCGTGTGCAACCCCTCTCCAAGGTCCAAGAATGAAGAGCACTAAGATTGACTCATAGTGCTAGACTAAGGGAGATGAAAGCTATCCGCCTTCATGACTTTGGAGACGCCGGCCAGCTTACCTACGAGGATGTACCCGAACCGGTACCGGGTCCCGGAGAAGTTAGGGGCAAGGTTGAAGCGGCTGGATTGAACTTCATCGATATCTATCATCGCCGAGGGCTGTATCCGAACTCGCTGCCGTTCATCCTGGGCAGCGAGTTTTGTGGGATCGTAGATGCGGTGGGCGAAGGGGTTACTGACTTCCAAGTCGGCGACCGGATGGCGACGGCCTCGGCGCGCGGAGCGTATGCCGAGTACGCCGTGGCTCCCGCC
>DATDRZ010000039.1:0-29970 GCA_035291465.1 Anaerolineales bacterium | reverse complement strand
TGCCGAACTGGTGGAGATGGCCAAAAGCCGCAAGCAATCATTCTGTTGTGGCGCCGGTGGCGCCCAGATGTGGAAAGAGGAAGAGCACGGCACCTCGCGCGTCAGCACCGAGCGCATCCGCCAGGCGAAGGACATCGGCGCCGAGACCGTGGCGGTTGCCTGCCCGTTCTGCATGATTATGCTTACTGACGCGGCCAAGTCCGAAGCCACTGATATACAATTGCTAGACGTCGCTGAAATAGTCGCCGAAAGGATCGCCTCATAGCGTTATGGATTTCGTTCTCTCTCTGAGACAACTGGGCTGCAAGATGCGGGCGGTTTGCAAACCGCCCCTACCGGTGACTTCGTTCGTCGTAGGGGCGCATTGCAATGCGCCCTATCGCCGCTTGTTTTGCGGCGATTTCGAGAAACACATTATTCATCGGTCCTGAACGATGCCGACCAAAGTCACATTGCCGCAGACAGGGGAGGGAGTCATTGAAGCTACTGTAACTCGATGGTTAAAAAAAGAGGGCGACGAGGTCAAAGAATACGACCCCTTGGTCGAAATTAACACGGACAAAGTTGACACCGAAATACCTAGCCCAACCTCTGGGACTGTATTGAAGATCCTTGTGGGCGAAGGCAATACGGCACCAGTAAACAGCGTCCTGGCCTGGATCGGCAAACCCGGAGAAAAAATTCCCGAAGATAGCAGCGCCGAGCCCAACGCCGCCGCAAAGCCACCCGCGGACAAGCCCGCTGTGTCATCAGTCCAACCTGTGCAAACCGCGCCAGCAGTTCAACCGCTCCCGGCCGCGCCTTCCGCACAGCCAGTCCGACCGTTTCCCGTCGCCCAGCCAGTTTCGCGGCCCGGCATCATGGCTCCCCGGCTCCCAACCTCCGCGGCACCTGTTTCTCCATTGGTGGCTCGGATTGCCGCTGAGAATAAAGTCGACCTTGCAGCAATCCGCGGCAGCGGACCCGGTGGCCGGATCACAAAAGAAGATGTTTTGACCGCCGTTCGATCAGGCGGGACAGCACAATCGCCTATTGCAGACGGACAGGTTGCGTTGCCTAAATTCGATGGCCAAAACATGGCCACCTTCCTTTCGCCGGTCGTAAAGAAACTGGCTCAAGAACACAATCTGGATGTCGCTCGCATTCCAGGTACTGGTGAGGGTGGGCGGGTAACCAAGAAGGACATCGAGGCATTGCTTGCGGGTGGCGGCCAGTCCCCAGTGCGCTTGGCGCCAATGCCCGCGGCTAGGCCGCAATTCCCGGTCGCGTTCCCTGATGCCGTTCCGGGCACAGTGATGAAATTGAATCCGGTGCGAAAAGCCATCGCCGAGCACATGCTTCGTAGCAAAACCGTTTCGCCACATGTCACCACAATTATGGAAGCCGACATGAGCGCGGTGTCCGCCCACCGGGCATCCAACAAGGCGACCTTTGCCCAGCAAGATGTGAAGCTGACCTTTACCCCCTATTTTGTGGCCGCCATTGTTGCGGCCTGCCGGGCATATCCCATTGTGAACTCCTCCTGGTCTGAGGAAGGTGTGGCGGTGCATGGACAAATCAATGTCGGCTTCGCCACCGCACTCGAACCTGACGGTCTGATCGTGCCAGTAATCAAGAATGCATCTGCCCTCACGTTATTGGATATCACTCGAGCCGTAAGCGACTTGTCTGGGCGAGCTCGCGCCAAGCAGTTGAAGCTCGAAGAAGTGCAAGGCGGCACGATTACAATCACCAATCATGGCACCAGCGGTTCCTTGTTTGCAACGCCGATCATCAACCAGCCGCAATGTGCTATTCTGGGCGTAGGGATGATCCAAAAGCGCGCGGTTGTGATCAACGATGCGATCGCTGTCCGCCCGATGGTTTATTTGGGTCTTACATTTGACCACCGCATTTTGGATGGCGCGGTGGCGGATTATTTTCTAGGAACCGTCAAACACACATTGGAGAACTGGAATTAACAAAACGTACTTGACGGTTCCTGGAACCGTCAAGTACACACTAGAGAATTGGGCTTAGCCCAAAAATCGAAGAGGTAAATCATGGCTAATTACGACGTGCTTGTTATTGGCGCGGGTCCTGCGGGATACGTGGCCGCAATCCGCGCCGCCCAACTTGGACAAAAAGTCGGCATCATCGACAAGGAATTTTTGGGCGGCGTGTGTTTGAACGTCGGTTGCATCCCCTCCAAAGCGCTCCTGAAAAATGCCGAGATTGCTCATACCCTTCGCACCAAAGGGGAAGAATTCGGCTTTTCGTTTAGCAATCTCAAGCTAGATTATGCCTCTGCAGTGAAACGCAGTCGCAAAGTATCGGAGCGATTAGTGAAGGGCGTGGAATTCTTGATGAAGAAAAACAAGATAGACGTCCACATAGGCACGGCAAAATTCACGGCCAAAGATTCACTGTCGGTCACTACAAAGACGGGAGAAACTGCCGAGTACAAGGCAAAGAACATCATCATTGCCACAGGCGCCAGCGCCATGAGCGTACCTGGTGTTGAATCCGACAATGAGCAGGTGTTGACTTATTGGCCGGCAATACTTCAAGAATCACTGCCCAAATCAGTGATCATAGTCGGCGGTGGTGCCATCGGTTTGGAATTTGCCACCGTATGGAATTCCTATGGCAGTGAGGTGACCCTCGTGGAAATGTTGGATCGCATCGCGCCGCTGGAAGATGAAGAGGTGAGCAAAGAACTGGCCAAGGCAATGACCAAAGATGGGGTTATTGTCAAGACCGGTACCAAACTACAGAAGGTGGAAAAAACTAAGGGCAAGGTAAAAGTCACCGTTTCAGGCAAAAACGGGTCAGAAACTTTGGACGCAGAACAAGTACTGCTGGCGATTGGATTCCGCCCGAATACCAAGGATCTCGGCTTGGAAAAAGCTGGCGTGAAGCTGGGGCAGCGCGGCGAAGTGCTGATCGACGAGCACATGTCCACCAATGTGCCCGGTATCTGGGCCATCGGTGATGTTACCGCTAAGCTGATGCTCGCGCACGTCGGCTCGGCCATGGGCATTGTTTGCGCCGAAAACATTGCGGGCGTGGAAACAATCCGTTTGGATTATCGCATGATGCCCCGCGCAACCTATTGCCATCCACAGGTTGCATCATTTGGTCTCACCGAAGCCCAGGCGAAAGAGGCGGGCTACGAGGTGAAAGTCAGCCGCTTCAATTTCCAGGCTAACGGGAAGGCCCTGGGTCTGGCCGATTATGCCGGCTGGGTGAAATTGATTACCGACGCCCGCTATGGCGAGATCCTGGGCGCCCATATGATCGGTCCCGAGGTCACTGAACTCTTGCCAGAGCTGACTATCGCGCAGATGGCGGAACTCACCGCGTCCGAAATCTCGCGCAATGTCCACGCGCACCCCAGCCTTACCGAAGTTCTGATGGAGGTAGCCCACGTGGCTGAAGGACACCCGATCCATGTATAAGTTGGCTGCAAGCAGGGGTCAAATAACATTCCAACACCCGAGCCGTTCTAGGGTTCAAGAGGCGTCTAGGCCTTATGAAACACTTACCGAATTACCGAAGGGTGTAAGAGACAACCTTCCCAAACACGCGCAGGAAATCTACATGGAAGCCTACAACAATGCCTGGGAACAATATCATCACCAAGAAGAGCGCGCCCGCCGGGTCGCCTGGGGTGTGGTAAAGAAGAAATACGAAAAAGATGAGGCAGCGGGGGAATGGAAGAGCAAGAGTAACTAACCCTTCAGGCCCTAAGCGGTGGAAGTTTTGCCGTTTAGTATTGTTTGATAGAACCCTTCGGCTCTCTTCATGTTTGTATCGTAATCCGCGCGCTCGGCGATGATTTGGGCATTGATTTTCGCGGCGCGCTTTCGCATGGCGCTGTCCTTGAGCGCCCAGACGATCGCGTCTGCCAGCCCTTGCGGATCGGTGGCATCCACTAGCAGCCCGTTTTCACCGTGGATGATCCATTCACGGATTGATTCCAGATCGCCGCAGATAGGGAACGCGCTGCAAGCCATCGCTTCCAGCAGACTGTTTGGCGTGCCATCATGTGTACTGGGGGAAACCATGACCTGCGCCGAGTGATAGCTGTCTGCCAAGGCACGCGGACTGAGCCTGGGCATCAGGCTGACATAATCACGGATCTTCAGCTTCTCCACCCAGCGCTGCGCTTCAGGTTCGCCTTCCATGCTGGGGCAGTAGAAGCGCACTTCGGGCCGTTGGGTCAGCACCCTGGGAATAGCCTGGAAAAACACATCGTTGCGAACATAAGCGCGCAATCCACGTGGGTTGATCACTCGCAGCCTTGCAACCGTTTTGCCCTCGTCGGCGTCGTCTGGAAGCGGATAAAAGATCTCACTACGAATCCCTCCGTTTCCAGGAGCGATCAAAGTTGGTTTGTCGGCGGCAAATCCATAGGACTGCGCCAAGCGCAGGTCACGCTTTGTATCACTGTGCAGTACATTCGCTCTTCGCATCGCCCGGCGAGTGGCAGCGGCCATGAAGGGATTGGACCGCGCGTGCAGTGTGAAATCATTGCCCCACACGGAAATCAATAACGGTATCGAGGATGCGCTGGCCGCAGCCAGCATGCCCTCGTAGGGAATGCGCATGGCATGAACCAAGTCCGGCTTTACTTGTTCGATTACGGCGCGCAGGTGGCGCCCTGCGGCCCGAAGCGTAAATGGTCCTACCCAGTTTCGCATCCTGGTACGCAACGCAGTGGGCAGATTCTTCCTCAACCTTTTGCGATCGCTGGGCTTTGCGGAAGCGGCTCCGCTAAAAGCCACCGGTATGAAATGAAATGACTCAAAAGGCAGAGTTGGGCTGCAGCGAAATGTGCTGGCTAAATGAACCTGGTGCCCCCCTTTTACGAAATGTTCGATCCAGTTCAGGGCTGTGCTCGAGCGGCCGTCGGCTACGAAAAGTATTCGCATCAGGCAACTACCTGGTTGATGGCCGCAACGAACGACGCAACCATATTCTCCAGGTTGAACTCTCGCTGGACAAGATCAAAGGATTTTTTGCCCATAGCGCTCATGCGCTCGGGATCACTCAATGCTTCAACCAGGGCTTGCCTTAGTGCCGAATCGTCTCCCAGTTCTAGCAGCCGCCCGTTGCCGGGTTGCACCATGTCGTCCTTGATCCCGTCTTCACCCTTAGCTGCGATTACTGGCAAACCGTGGGCCATGGCTTGTTGGATTGCTAGGCCGCCGCTGCCTGGTAACACGAAAAGATCTGCGGCATCGAAGGCATGCTCCAATTCGGCTCCAAATAGCGCACCAGTGAAAATCGTTCGAGGATAAACGCTGGCCGCAAACTTTTTTAACTTATCGCCGGTAGGCCCCGCTCCAACAATTTGCAGGGTCGGCTGCAATTTGGTTGGCAGTGATGCGCATACTTGAATCAATGCTTCGATTCGTTTTCGCTTTTGTAAGCGGCCAACGTACAAGAGAACGCATTGATTGGCAGGTTTTACGGCTCGATGAGGCCGGCGGGCTGCAGACTTGGACAGGACGGCGTTGGAGGCCACAAAGATGCGGTCACTTGGGACCACCAGGTTGCGGTACTCTGCAGCACCGCGCTGGCTGTAGGCGATCAATGCATCGAATTGTCTCAGAAAACGTTTGCGCCCCCAGTTTTGCACACCGGCCGTAAGGTTTGGTGATTTCGGTGCTCCCAGACCCCACCCGATTACAGGGCGTAAGCGAGCCTTCATGACCTTGATCGCCGCCGACGTACTCAAATAACGCGGGTTTGCTTCCACGATTAATACGTCGGGCTCCCATTGGCCTAGCCACTCGGTCAGCCCTCTTTGTACACATAGATAAAAGGGGCCACCGAAAAGGTGCCAGTTCTTAGCTCTAGTCCATTTGGCGACTTCGAGTTTCTCTGCCAGAGGGATTTCTTCGTTCGGGCGCGCCGCGCCGGCGAAAACGTCTAAGCCGCCCGTGCATTGCTGGGCCAGCAGGTCGAAAAACGGCGCTCGATAGCGCGGCAGCACGCGTTGGACAATACCCACTCGGCCTGTGTATAAATTCATGCGGGCTGCCTTGCGAGAATGTAGCTCTTCCAGCTCAGATTCGAAAGGTCAAAAACTTGAGGGTAGCCCCTTGTTAATTTGTGGATGCTATATCCTGTGTTAGTCAAGATTTGCCAGCAGGCCCTCGCAGCTTCCTCTCCATGTAGCTCGATCATCAACAACGGTTTGGCTTCTTGGATCACACGCATCATCCCTTGTAGCGCCAACCCTTCTGCTCCTTCAATATCTATCTTGATCAGATCCGGTTTCGAGTTCCTCTGCTTGAAAACAAATTCGTCCAGCGCGACGGATTGGATCTCGATGGAGTTCTGGTACTGCGTTTCCCTTCCATTTGAACCCCGCAGCTTTCCCATAGCGCCTGAAGAGTGAACGACAAATTGGCGTTTACCACTTACATCAGCAACAGCCTTGAGAATCACCTTCACATTCGATGAAGCATTGATGTCCAGGTTTTTTTGCAGCCGTTCCTGATTGCTAGTCAGGGGTTCAAAGGCGAATACTTTGCCATTTGTGCCTACGTGTTTCGCCAGTAATAGACTTGTGTATCCAATGTTCGCGCCAATATCATAAGCCACCATACCCGGTTTCGCGAATTCCCGGATTGCTTCTTGCAGTTCAAATTCGTAATTTCCCAGCCAATAGTCCTTTTCGGTCTGCAGGTCCAACAACATCTTAGATCCGGCCAGCAACCCTCCTGCCACTTCGACTTCAGTCAGGCCTGCGGGTGCTGCTCGGTTCAACGCTGACCGCAATCCTGAGCTGACTGGGCCCAGGCGGTACAAGGCTCGCTTGAGTGGCGCGGGCAACCATCGAGCCGCCGCTGCTGCCAGAGATAACAAGGGGTTAGCCACTCAGCGCCTCGATGTATTCGTTCACCATCCGATCGAGGCCGAAGATTTGTTCGGCCTGGGCACGTGCTCCAGCTCTATAAGAAGGCTGATTACTTAGAATTTCCTTTGCGGCCTCAGCAAGGCCAGGGATATCTGGCGGATCCAATTTCCAAGGGTCCCCACCATAGGGAACAACACGCCCAGCTCCGGCCGAAACTAGCTCTTTCAGCGCGCCAGTATCGAATGCCAGCACCGGCAATCCGCAAGCCATCGCTTCAATTACCGAGTTCGGGCAGGCAGCATTGAGGTCTCCCGAGAAAAACAGGCTGGCGTTGCCATATAGTTCAGGCAGTTGCTCATTGGGAATTGCACCTACCCACTTTACTTCTGTCCTTGCCTGCCGCGCCCATTTTGCTCGCAGGTTTTCTTCTACCCTACCCGCCACAACTAATTCGACTCTGTTCTTCTCGGCTTGAAGCATCTCGGCAAGGGTAACGGCGCTTTCAATTCCAAGTTCATATCCTCCTTGTAGGTTGCCCTCCACCATAAGGATGCGAACGTAATTCGTTAGAAGGTTCGGCGCGTGCTCGGGGCGAAATAAATTCAAGTCCACCCCGTTGTATATAACGCGCTTGTCTGTGGTTGCGAGCCCATGCGCGCCCTCCCACCAATCCCGTACGAAATTGCTTTGGTACACAATCCGTTTAGCCATTCGTTCGCGGATATAAGCGAGTAGCCAGTTGCCGATCTCGGCCCGCAACCAATGGCGCGTGCCTGTTTGCCGGCGACGATGTAGCCAATTCATCCCGTCTAGCCGTTGAACGATCGGGACGCCGCGTCGGCCGATTCGGCGCAAGGCAATTAGTTGTCGTGTGGCTCCAACGATCAGTATGGCGTCGAACGGTTCATCGGCTAAATCGAAAGTCGCTTGGATTCCGCGTGATGCCAAACCGGTTTTCAATTTCGCCTGAAAGCTAACCATGCCGCCGACACCTGAAGCCTGTGGGGTCAGACATATGCGCTTTGGGGCTTTCGATGCTTGCATGAAGGAATTAAGTGTAATGACTAGCTGAGTTGTAACTCTTTGATATCCACCCAGGAATTTGCCGGAGTCGGCAATGTCCCATAACGCATGCGGCCATCGGGTGGCCAGGCCGCATATTGGTTATCGATCCATATTACCAAACCCAAGGGTGGAAGGGGGCTGGTTTGAGTCCTCAAGATTTCTTTGTTATCCACTGAGAAGCTAACTGAGTCTTTTTCCCAGGTGAGACCGTACTGATGCCAATCCGCAGGGTCACCCGCTATTGCATTGGAATCTTGCTGGATTAGTCGGGCAGCGCGGTGCCGCAACCACCGCGACCCCGGCGGCCAGGCCAGAAGTGGCAGTAGCGGTAGTGTGAATGCAAGGATTGGTGCAGGGATATGAGGGGCGCGATATACCGACGCCATGGCGCCATTACCTGGTAACCCTTCCAGGAAAGCCAGGTGATTTTCTTGGGAAGCGAAAAAGAACCACGCTGCATTGGGCAGTGCCGGGAGTCGAGTTGCCGACGCACCAAAGCCTAGCGAGAGTCCGAAGGGGTCATTCCACAAACCGAATCCCCAAGTGCCGGGCAGATTATTTTGTGATGCGCGAGCTTTTAGAGATAACCTCAATTGTGGTTCATGTGGGAAAGCACCTCTCGGTAACCGCCCGTAATCATCCAATTGGGCCAAACGGTAGGAACGCGCATTGCCGGGCTCAAGAGTCAAACGCCATCCATTTTCAATATCCTCCACCCTGGCATTTTCGCTGGTGCGTTTTTCAATCTGCAGTTGAATCACACAGCGTATTATACGGGCTGCATTCCCGCGATGTTATAATTACTTTTCAGCCCGGAGTTTAAATGGAAATTACCTGGTACGGACATTCCTGTTTTCGCGTCACCGAACGAAGTATACCGACGATTGTGGCGGATCCTTACGATCATTCGCACGCCGGCTTTCAGCCGCTTAAGGTGAAGGCCGACATAGTCACGATCAGCCACGATGCACCTGGGCACAATTTTGTCAAGGGCGTCAAGGGTTACAAGTGGGATATTCGCGGACCAGGTGAATATGAAATTGGCGGTATTTTTATTACCGGTGTTGCCACTAATGAGGGCAAGCAAGACCGAAACCTGGTGTTCATTTATGACTATGATGGAGTGACCATCGGCCACCTTGGCGATATGCCCAAGGTGCCCACGCAGACCCAAGTCGAGGCGTTCGGCACCGTAGACGTTTTGCTGGTCCCCGTCGGCGGGGGGAACGCATTGAACGCTGCCAAGGCAGCTGAAGTGATCGCGTTGATTGAACCTGGCTTGGTGATCCCCATGCATTACAAGACACCCGGCAGCAGCATCAAGCTGTCGGCTTTAAAACAATTCCTGGAGGAGATGGGATTGACAAGCAGCAAAGCGCAACCCTCGTTAAAGGTTTCGCAATCGTCCATCCCTGAAGAAACGGAAGTCGTCGTATTGGAGCCTGCGGCCTAATATGTCAGCAGTGAAATTGCTGATGACCTGGGATATTCAGCCGGGGCGCGAAGAAGATTACTTTGAATTCCACATACGGAAGTTCGTTCCCTCGCTCGAAGCGCTCGGTGTTGCGCTGAGCGAAGCCTGGTTAACGGTGTATGGGGAGCAACCCCGTTTGCTTGCCGAAGCGGTGATGCCCAACATCGATTCAGCGCGCCGGTTGCTCGACTCGAACGCTTGGGAAGATCTGGGGATTCAAATGGAAGAGTTGGTGGAAAATTTCAAGTACAAGGTCATTGCAGCCCGCGGCGGCTTCCAAATGTAACTGCTTCCAGATCACTCTTGACTTCTCCAATTGCTAAAAAACTGCTCCGCTGGTACTCCGCTAGGCGACGCAGCTTGACCTGGCGCGAAGACCCGCGGCCGTACGCAGTTTGGGTAGCGGAGATCATGGCCCAGCAAACCCGCCTTGAAAGCATGTTGCCGTATCACCGGCGCTGGATGAAACGTTTTCCAACGATTGAGGAGCTGGCCAATTCTAAAGAGCAAGATGTTCTTTCCCTGTGGGAGGGGCTGGGCTATTACAGCCGTGCGCGAAATCTGCGCCGATCAGCTCAGTTGATCATGAAGCAGCACAACGGCAGATTGCCAGACGATGTCGGTTCTCTGTTGGCCTTGCCTGGCATCGGCCGATACACCGCAGGCGCCATCGCTTCAATGGCGTTTGCCAAAGATGAACCTGCGGTCGACGGCAACGCCGTACGCGTCCTAAGCCGCGTTTTCAACGTGAAAGACCCGGTTGGCAGCAACCGGGCGACGAAGCGTTTTTGGGCGCTGGCTGCGAAACATTTGCCCAAAGGCAGGGCGGCCGATTACAACCAAGCTCTGATGGACCTGGGCGCGAGCATTTGCAGGCCGCGCCAGCCTGACTGTTCTGCTTGCCCTTTGCGGCGTAATTGCCATTCATTTGCCCTGGGCGTTCAGGGAATGCGCCCCGTCAGGCAACCTGCCAAGAGCGTCCCTACAAAGCATTTTGCCGCTGCGGTGATCCAGCGGCGCGGCCGAGTCCTTGTGCTGAAAAGGCCGGTCAAGGGTTTGCTCGGTGGTATGTGGGGATTCCCAAACGTCGTGGCCTCGAACCCGCGTGGCGCAAAGCGGGCGTTGCGTCGCGGGCTCCGCAAGATGCTAGACCTCGATTTACCGTCCGTGAAGAAAGTGGGGCAATTCGAGCATACTTATAGCCACTTCAACGCAAACCTTCAGGTCTATGGTGTGGATTCGAACGGTAGGCATTTCAAGATTATGTTCGGCCATATGCATGCCTGGAAGCCTGTCTCAAGGCTGGATGAATTGCCCATGGGGAAATTGGACCGCCAAATTGCTCGCTCTCTGCGCGATAATGCAAAAAACGCATGAGCCGTCATTTTCAACGAACGATAGAAGATTTCGTTTGCGGGCAATGTGGTTTTACCGTCCAGGGCACAGGCTACACCAACCATTGTCCGTGTTGTTTGTGGAGTCGCCATGTTGATGTGATGCCCGGCGACCGGCAAGCTGACTGCGGCGGACTCATGCGGCCGGTAGCCGTGGAAGTCAAGGCAAATGGCTACCGAATTTTGCACCGCTGCCAAATTTGCGGTGCGGAAAAATGGAATCAGGCCTCCCCGGCAGACGACTTCGATCGGCTGGTAGCGATAGCGGAGTTGCGGGGAAAGCATGCCCGTGGATAACGAGGAGGGTTTTTCTCGTCTCCGCGAAAAAATGGTGAAAGAGCAATTGGAGGGTCGTGCCATCCGTGACCCTCGCGTGCTCGCGGCCATGCGCGAAACTCCGCGGCATCATTTCGTTCCAATTCAAGATCAATATAAAGCCTACGAAGATCACCCGCTTCCGATTCCATCTGGCCAAACGATATCTCAACCTTATATCGTGGCTTATATGTTGCAGGCCCTGGAGCTTAAAGGCGGCGAAAAGGTGCTGGAAATAGGCACCGGATCCGGTTATCAGGCTGCGTTGCTGAGTCGATTGGCTGCGGAGGTTCACAGCATAGAACGCCATGAGAATCTGTGCAAGTCAGCTGCGAAAGTTTTGGACGATCTGGGTATCGAGAATGTAAATGTGCATCACGCCGATGGGACGAAGGGTTGGGCGGAAAATGCCCCATATGACGCAATTATTGTTGCCGCCAGCGCCCCCGTTGTCCCACAGCCGTTGTTGCAGCAGTTGGCGGATGGCGGTCGTTTGCTTCTGCCGGTGGGCGTAGCCTGGGGGCAGATTTTGCAGTTGTGGAAGCGTAATGGCGATTCATTCGATTACGATGAACTTGTGCCGGTTGCTTTTGTCCCACTGATCGGCGAACATGGTTGGAGCGAGTGAGCCTCTCCCGGCGTTATAATTTTTTTCGTATGGCCCAGCCGCAGATCATCAGCGAAGTAAACAGCGACCAAAGGGCTCGATTCTGGTTGCGTAGCTTGCAATCCAACGGATATAGGCTCACCAGCCCGCGCCGCGCCGTAGTGGATGTTTTAGCCGCCACCGAACAGTCGCTGACCGCGGCCGATCTGTTCAAGATCGCCCGGTCACGCCACAAGCGCCTTGGCTTAGTGTCCGTCTACCGAACGCTCGAAAAACTCGAAGCACTGGGCTTGGTGCAGCGGGTGCATCGGCCCGATGGCTGCCATGCGTATATTTCCGCTATGGATGGCCACCAGCACTTGCTGTTGTGCGAATCGTGCGGCCGGGTGGAAGTGTTTCGGGGCGATGACCTCAAAGAGTTCAGCCGCCGCCTGGAGGGGGAAAGCGGATTTGAAATCCACGCGCACTGGTTGCAATTCTTTGGCCTTTGCTCACAGTGCCGCTAACCTCGCGTCTTGATTGACAGGTCACCTGTCACGTAGTCATCCGCCAAATAGTCGCATCGTGATGTTAACAATATGATTACTAGACAGCCTGCATAAGCAAGGGTTATTGAGTTCCGTGACAAAACTCGTACGTATTTCGTATTTTGTTTTTTGGCAATATAAATCAACATTAGTTTTGCTTGGCGAAAAATATCCTCGTTTATCAGGCCGGATGCGACGCTTCTTGACAGTCCCAGTTCGTACCCATATAATGAAAACCGTTTTCAATAGGATGAAAGTATATATGCGCTTCGACAGCCGTGTTTTTCTGTTTGCGATCCTGTTTGCGACAGCTTGCACTCCTATCAGCTTATCTGACTCGCAAACACTGAATGTAGTCGCCAGCTCGCAAATTGTTGGCGATGTTGTCCGAGTTATCGCGGGGGATCTGGCTGAGGTGACATTCTTAATCCCCCCTGGCACCGATCCGCACGCCTATGAGCCTTCCCCGCAAGATGCAAGGATGCTAGCCGAAGCCGACATCGTTTTCATCAATGGGCTGGGACTGGAAGAAGCGCTCCAGCCTTTGCTGGACGAGCAGGCTGGCAAAGTAGTAAATGTTTCCGAGGGAGTCCAACCTCTCGAGTTGGTTGAAGAAGTCGAAGCTGGGGAAGACCCTCATGTCTGGATGAATCCTCTGAATGTAAAGATCTGGACCGACAATATTGCCCAAGCGTTGGGGGAGGCTGATTCCGCAAATGCCCTCGCCTATAGCTCAAACACTCAAGCATATAAAGCAGAAGTCGACGAGCTGGATGCTTGGGCCGTCGAGCAAATTGGCCAAATTTCGGAAGAAAACCGGGTGCTGGTCACCGACCACGAATCCTTCGGCTATTTTGCTGATCGCTATGGCTTCGAGATTGTCGGCACCCTCATTCCGAGTTACAGCACACTAAGCGAGCCTTCAGCTGGCGAGTTGGCGGAACTGGAAAAGGCAATTCAAGACCTTGGGGTGAAGGCAATTTTCGTCGGGGTAAGCTTAAATCCATCCCTGGCACAGCGTGTTGCTGAGGATACCGGAGTGTTGTTGGTCCCCGTTTACACGGAGTCGCTAGGTGGACCCGATGGCCTCGCGCCAACCTATTTGGCAATGATTCGCTTCGATGTTGAGTCCATCGTGGCGGCACTCAGCGATGATTCGTGAGTAAGTCGAAGAAAAAAACCGAACATTCATGGACTGGTCCGGCTCTGGAACTGCGCAATCTTAGCCTGCGCTTCGACGGACACAGCGCTCTGGACAATTTGACACTTACCGTCGACCCCGGATTGAGTGTGGCAGTAGTGGGTCCAAATGGGGCCGGGAAATCCACCCTGTTCAATGTTCTTGCCGGAATCTTGTCCCCTGGAAGCGGAGAGGTGCGTATCCATGGGCACCTACCCGCGCAGCATTTATGTCTCGCCTATGTCGCGCAGAGCAGCCACGTCGATTGGACTTTCCCTGTGAGTGTCGAAGAAGTAGTCATGATGGGACGTGTAGGGCTTTTGGGGCTATTCAGGCAGCCGACGCGCAAGGATTGGGACTTTGTACGTGAAAGTCTTAGCAGAGTCCATCTGGAAGACCTAGGGCGCCGGCAAATCAGCGAACTTTCCGGCGGGCAAAAACAACGCATGTTCATTGCCCGTGCATTGGCCCAGGAGGCGGATCCGATTCTGCTAGATGAACCGCTGGCCGGCTTGGATATTCCGTCGCAAGATCAAATCCTCAATATCCTTGATGATCTTAAACGCCGCGGGATTACTGTTTTATTTGCCACACATGACCTCGAATTAGCCTCGAGGTTCGATCGCATACTTCTGTTGAATCGCCGGCTGATCGCTTTTGGGGATCGTGATGAAGTGTTGACTACTAACAATTTGACCGAAGCCTATGGTGGAACTATGCAGGTCATCGAAACACCAGAGGGGCGTATCATGATCGGTGATAGTGGCGGTCACCATGGACATGAACCCGTGGGGCGCCATGGTTGATTGGCTGCTGGAACCACTGGCATTCGAATTTATGCAGCGCGGGTTGCTGATTGCCGTCGTAGTCGGCATCATTTGCGCGCTGGTGGGCTGCTACATCGTGCTGCGTGGTATGGCTTTCCTCGGTGATGCGCTCGCTCATGCCATCTTGCCCGGGTTGGCAGTGGGTTATTTGGTCTCTGCGGGCGATCGCGGAACTCTGTTTTGGTGGGCCTTGGGCACTGCAGTGGTTACCTCGGTTGGCATTGGGGCGCTCAGCCGTGGAGTGCGCATCAAACAGGATACGGCCATCGGTATTGTCTTCGCGGGGATGTTTGCATTGGGAATAGCGCTAATCTCCACTGTCCGCAACTATGCTGTGGACCTAACTCATTTTCTGTTTGGTAATGTGCTGGGAGTAACCCGAGCCGATCTTTGGCTGACCGCCGGGGTTGGCGTTGCAGTGCTAGTGATAATTTTTTTCTTCTACAAAGAGTTCTTAGTTTTGTCCTTTGATCCGACTCTTGTAACCACCTTGCGTTTGCCGGCGCGGACCCTAGAAGTTTTGTTGTCGATCCTCATGGCCGTCGCGATCGTAGTTTCATTGCAAACGGTCGGTGTGGCGTTGGTGGTTGCCTTGCTGGTTACACCTGCTGCTGCGGCCTCTTTGGTGACCAAGAATCTCCGCAGCATGATGTTCCTGGCTTCTGTGATCGCCGCAGGTTCCGGGGTGATCGGTTTGTACGCTTCTTACTATTTGAACGTTGCATCGGGCGCGGCTATCGTGCTCACCTGTACGTTCTTTTTCATCTTGATCTGGTTTGGGAAATCGGTTATGAGGAAGGTAAAGGGTTTGCCAGTTAATAACTAAGATTCAACGCGGATTGAATCTCCTCCAGGACCCACGAATCCGTTTCTTTATCCGCTGCTTTCTTTAATTCCGTCCGGGCGGCTTCGTTACCGATTTGACCCAGCGCCCAAGCGGCGTGTCCGCGTAACATAGGTTCACCTTCTGTGCTTAAGGTATAGGCAAGTACGCCCACAGAATCCGGATCTCTTAGGTTGCCTAGTGCAATCGCCACATTCCTCAGGAAGCCGCTGTGCTTAGCGCGTCTGACGGGGCTTGATTTGAATTTGTTGTTGAAGGTGTGTTTATCAAACCTTATCTCCTCGTCTAACTTCACAGGCTGGGATTCACCCATCAACGCAGGATCCCCTTGCGGAGGGGCGAAGCGCTTATTCCAGGGACAGACGATTTGGCAGATGTCGCAACCGAAAACCCAATCCCCCACTTGAGGTCGTAGATCTTCGGGAACCGGGCCTTTGAGTTCAATGGTCAGGTAAGAAATGCACCTCGAGGCATCAAGTGTTCGGTCTTCA
Source organism: Anaerolineales bacterium (assembly GCA_035291465.1). Taxonomy (GTDB): domain Bacteria; phylum Chloroflexota; class Anaerolineae; order Anaerolineales; family UBA11579; genus JAMCZK01. Next base: position 14,393 of record DATDRZ010000039.1, on the reverse strand, counting down.
AGAATGCAGTTCGTCGGACAGGCTTCTATGCAGCGTCGGCAGCTGCCGCAATGATCGGTGGTGACTGGCGCGTCATAGTCCAGCTCTATCCCCAGTAATATCTCTGCCAGCAGAAAATAGGACCCATGCTGTGGATTGATCAACATGGTGTTTTTGCCTATCCAACCCAGCCCGGCTCGCTGTGCCAGTTCCCGTTCTAGGATTGGCCCCGTATCGGTATACCAACGATTTGGCACCTCTTGCCCGACAAGACTTTCAAGATAATTAACCAGCGACCTCAGGCGAGGTTTGAGCACATCATGGTAATCCGCTCCCCAGGCGTATGCCGCCACCCGGCCTTGGCCTGTGATGGCCTTCCCGTGGTTGATCGGATTGCCGTAAGGTATGGCGAGTATAAGGATGGACTTACATTCGGGCAAAACCCGCCGCAGGTCTGAACGCCGCGTAATGGCCCGTTCAGTGGCCAGGTATCTCATTTCGCCATTTCGCCCGGCTTTTAGCCAATATTTGTAAACATTCAGGTGGTTCGGCGGATCCGGGCTGGTAACGCCTGCCAAGGTAAACCCCAGTTCGCCGGCTTTGTTTTTCAAGAGCCCTGTCAATTCTGCCTTATCCAAAAGAAAAGTCCTTGCGTTAAGCAAGGACTTTGTACTTCCTGAATACCTAATTGTCTAGGCTTGGGACCTAAGGTTCCGTGTAGGTGACGATCAGCTTGACGCCGCCAAAAAACCGTACCAAGCGGGTGCCTGACGGTGTACCACTGAATTTAAGTTTGTACTCTAACGTGGTTGTCGACCCGAGGGCATCTTGCAGACGATCGGCAACATCGCCATTGATAAAGACAGTGGAAAGTTCAGAAGTGCTGCACCATTCCATGTCTGGACCGGAGCCGCTGGCATTGTAGTCGCTTGCGTCCAAGGGGAAGTAGCTTCCGGCAAAGCCCTGCAGGCAACCCATGCTTCCAAATGGATTGCTGACTGTATCGAAATTGGAAAAGTCCACCTGCACTTCTTCGATGGTCGCATCTGTCGGGATGCTGGAAATGTTGAAAGAGACGAAGCCTTGCACTCCAACTCCGGAGTTGGCTCCCGCGCGTGCACCGGAGGATACGGTTCCATTAGCATCCACTTGGCCGGAGCTGCTTACGGTGATCGTAGTTCCATCGCCAGAGGTCACACCGCTGGTCACATCAATTTGTACATAAAAAGAATCGCCAAACGTTTGACCAGCCGCATTCTTCAGAATCCAATATCCTGTGTATGAACCCGTTTCGTGTGGGGCCGTCAGGTTCAAGGAAATATCGAGAGTGGAACCGGGTACTATGGTTGAAGTAAGACTTTGCGATGCTAGTCCGCCCATCGAGTTGCCACTCACAAATACCAAAGAATAGGAAGGTGACCAGCTGCAGGTGCCCGCGTTGCGCAACCTCCAGGTCTTTACGAAGGTCGTGTCTGGGGCATGGTCTTCTCCGTCCGGTACGGTTACGTCGGAAACGAATTGCGTTCGATCGCACCCGGTTGCTCCTCCAGAACTGGTTGTGGCGGGAGTGTTCGTCACTGCAGGCGTGGGCGAGGTCGTTGAAGTAGCCGTTGGCGTCCCGGTGGCAGTCGCACTGGGGGTCAGCAAGGCGTTCTGGGTTTGTTGTGCACTAACCGTTTCGGCAGCTGCGGTCTGCACCTGCTCGGCGGATTGGCTTCCCGGGAAGTTGCAACCTGCCAGCAAAAGCAGGCCTGCAACGGCCAGGAAGGATAAACGTCGAAATTTCATTGAATTCTCCTGCAAACGCTGCAAAATGTTTGCGGGATTCTAGCAGAAATGAATTCGAACTGTCGGGAAGTGTTCTAGGATGAGAGCAACGCGTTGACTTTTTCGGTGAGGTGATCTAGCTCAAAAGGTTTACGAATAAATGCCTTGGCGCCTGCGGCCATGCTGGTTTCCATATAAAACGGGTTGCCGTAAGAAGAGATAATGACAACCGGTGTTTCGGAAAAGGAACCCATGGCCTTGAGTTTTTGGCAGACTTGGGATCCGTTAAGCCGCGGTAATTCGTAATCGAGGATGATCAGGTCGGGCTGTATCGATTTGGCTTGTTGGTAGGCTCGCTCGCCGTCTTCTGTGGTTACCACGTCATAGCCGGAGAGTCGCAGGCTTTGGGCGATCATCTCGCGCAGGTCGGCTTGATCTTCGGCAATCAGGATCTTCGTCATCAAACGTGGGAGCACAGGGAAACTATATCATCGAGCCTCATCAGGCAACGAGAAATGTGGAGAATTTGTTCCTAGAGATTAAGTACTAATACCCCGTATGCCTGCGCGCTTATTCTTTTACGCTTCCAATTCTGCCAGGATGCTTTCCAACAATTCCAGCAAGACAGTCTTGACGGCTTCTTTTTCCGTTGAAACGCAGGGAATTAGCTTGACCCCATCCTCTAGGCGGAGGGCGATGCGCATATCATCAAGCTCCCAGGCATCGGACAGGTCCTGCTTACTTGCAGCCACAACGTAAGGTGTCGGAGAAAAAGCCCTAAATGCTTCCAGGATGCTGCGAGCTTCGCGGAAGGTTTCGGGCCTTGTACTATCCACCAGAACAATGAAGCCCAGCATTCCTTCGGACAGGATCTCCCACATGAAATCGAACCTTTTTTGCCCAGGGGTACCGAACAGGTAAAGCACCAGGCTTTCATCCACCGTGATGCGGCCGAAATCCATAGCCACGGTGGTCATTTCTTTGATGCGCTCCTGGGGACTGGAGACCTTGCGCTCCGTGGAGACGACGTCGATTTCGCTGACGGTCTGGATAAATTCTGTCTTGCCTGCGTTGAAAGGCCCGGTAACGACCATCTTGACTGTGAGCATGGTTACGGTCCTAGATAGAGCGAATACGTTCCATCAGGCGTGAAACCAAACTCTTCTGCTCATTAGGCTTCACTCCGGGGAAGGCTGAACGCAATCCTTCAAGCTGAGTAGGCGCACCCTCGGGTCGGACCAGCTTAACTAACCCGGCTTGCATGAGTCCATAAACAATCCGCCGGATCTCGAGGTCGCTCATCTTGCTTGCCTTGGCGATTTGGCGGATGCTGTTTTTGGGATTGATAAAGGAAACGACGCGCCACTCTTCTACGTTGAGGTTGACCTTTTTTAAATTAATGTCCGAGCGGTCGGTGAAGGTTAGGGCCATGTCCAGATTGGGGATTTCGACATTCAGCTGGTCCCATTCATGGGTCTGGCGGGAGCCTTCCATGATCAGGTTTTCCAGGGCAATATGGACAGGTATTTTGTTTTCGGGCACTTCCACATTCGGTTCGAACCTGAAACTGCCCTCAATCCACGAAAATAATTGCTGGACAATATCGACAAAATATGCCTGGAGGCCCTCGACGATATCTTGTTGAGTAACGTAGCCCGCATTGATCAGAAGCAGACCGAGTTCCTTGTCGCTCATTTCTGCGGCTCGCAGGCGCAGGGTATTCAACTGGGCATCGCTGATTTTCTCGGCACGGTGTAAAACCGAGGGCAGACTGCCTGGTGCGCCGTCCTTATCGTTCTCCAGTTCTGCATACGCAAGTTTGCCCTCGCGAAAAATGAGACGTGCGCCATCATTGGGTCCCTGGATAAGCAAGGCACCGCTTTTACTAGCCAGATTGACCAAATTCAATAATTGAGTAACGCTGAAATCGCGCAGGTTGCCTTGTAAGGCCATGCGATCCTCTATTCCAGTAGAGAAGGGTGATTATACATGCTCGTGTTGAGGCGAACACGTTTGACACCCCTTAATGGCAAGAATATAATCGTTGCGCTTTCCTCGGTAGCTCAACGGTAGAGCGGGCGGCTGTTAACCGCTAGGTTCCAGGTTCGAATCCTGGCCGAGGAGTTGCTTGGTGGGACTGGCATCCGTATGGCCGCGGATGCCTTATTATTTAAAGTATGGAAAGGATTCCGGTGGAATCTACAACAATGATTTCGGTGGGCTACGACCCGGAAATGAGAACATTGGAGATTGAGTTCACTGGAGGCACGATTTATCAATATTTGAATGTCCCTGAGCTGTTCTTTCAAGGCCTGCTGGCTGCAGAATCCAAAGGAAGGTATTTCAACCTGGTTATCAAGCCATACGGTTTCAAATATCGAAAACGGTAACTTTTGTATAATTCATCAGGAGAGAAAGTATGCATCCCATCCCTCACCAATGTCCGGTTTGTCACGGCGAATTGAACGTCACTCGCTTGGTGTGTCGCGAATGTGATACAGTGATTGAAGGCCGCTTTCTCGGCGGCCCGTTTGCGGGGCTGAGCGAAGAACAGATCCATTTTGTCGAGGCCTTTGTGCGCAATGAAGGCAAGATCACCCGCATGGAAGAAGAGTTTAGGCTTTCGTACCCCACTATTCGCAGCCGGCTGCATGAGGTGATTCGCGCTCTGGGCTACGAACCTGGCAAGGAAAGCGCGGTTGGGTTAACTGAAGAGGAACGTCGCAAGATCTTGGAAGACCTGGATAGCGGCAAGATCACGTCTGAAGAAGCGATGAAGATGCTGGAAGAGGGGTAGATGGTAATTAGGAATTGGTAATCAGTAATTGGTGCATACCGCCCCCAATCAAAAATCCGCAGGATGCCTTGCGGATTTTTTTGCTGGGCTCATTCCTTGGAGACGGATTTCGCTTTTTCGCCAGCGGCAGCCGGCGGCTTGGCCTCGGGTTTCTTTTCTGCAGGGGCCTCCTTGGCCGCGGTTTCTTTGGCGCCGTTCTCTTCGCCCTTGGCGGGGCTGCTGGCAGTAGGCGAAGAACCGTTGCGCTTATCGGTCACGTAGAACCCCGAACCTTTAAAAGAAACTCCCGCCGGGAAATAGACCTTGTGCAGCCTATGCTTTTGGCAGGCAGGGCAGACCTTTAAAGGTTCCTCGGCAAAGCTCTGATGTTTGTCAAATTGGTGACCGCAATTTTCGCAGCGGTAGGTGTAGACGGGCATTGGTGTTTAGGTCAGACGAAGCAATCGGCCCGCATTATAGCCCTCGTGATTATCTATGGCAAGACTGTGGGTTACTGAATGCGGTCTTTAGCAATCTCGCGCCATTCGGCTGGCACAGCCGGTGCGGGCAGGTTAAGTAGGCTGCGCCAGTCGGCCAACGCGGTTTGGGATTGGCCAAGTGCTTCTAGGATGGTTGCCCGCCAATAAAAGAAAGCCGCGCGCTGCTGATCCGTTTCCGCTAAGTTACTGCTGGCGTTAACCTCGAGGAAAGCGCCGCTAGGATTGCCGGTGCCTAAATATGCACGCGCTAACCCTATGCGAGCTTCGAACCAATCAGGCAGAGCGGCTAAGGTAACTTGAAAGTGGCCGAAGGCATCTTGCGGATTTGCGTCAACTAATTCCTGCAACCCGCGATAATAAGCGGCTTGCGGCGAATTAGGATCGAGCGCCAAAGCGTGATCAAATGCTTCGAGCGCCAGATCCACTTGGCCAGAAAATTGGTATCCCAGTCCGAGTAATTCCCAGCCGCGTGCGTCTTCTTGGAAACTCAGATAAATTTGCATTGTTTCGATGGAAGCCGTATATTGCTGAACGCCCTGTTGGGCCTCTGCTAAAGCCAGGTAATTGGGCATTAAGGTCAGATCTAGCTCGTAAGCTCGCTGGCTGGCTTGTAGAGCGCCTAGGTAGTTTTTTTCCGCGAGGAGCACCAGGGCTTTTTGATATTGCACGAGGGCCGAAAGAGGGGCGATGGCTTCTGCGGCGGCGACGTCGTCTGTGGTACCTTCGATGTTTCCGCGGCTGAGTCGGTAGGCCGCCCTCTCCAGATAGGCTTCAACAAAGTTGGCATCCAGCAAAATGGCCGAGTTCAAATCAGTCAAGATCAGCGATGAGTCTGCATTCTGGGCCATGAAAACCCGCGCGCGGCCCAGATAAGCGGGGGCGAATTCCGGATCACCCGCCAGGGACGTTTCAAAGGCAGCTTGCGCAGCCTCCAGATCGCCGGCGCCCAAGTAAGCCAGGCCTAAATAAAACACGGCATCCGGTGATTGCGGATTAACTAAGAGATAACTCTGAAACAAGTCGGCTGCAGAAAGCCAATCTTCGTCATCCAGGGCCGTCAAACCCCGGGCGAAATAGTTATTGTCAGGGTGTGGGGTGGCGATGTAACGTGGGGTTGGTGTATATGTCGCCGCCAGCAGGGATTGCGGGTCGCGATCGCTTGATGACAACTCTTGTGCTGCGAACAGTTCTCCCAGAGGAGTTGCTGAATATTGGAGGCTCTTCTCACCCGGAAATTCGTTTATACCCCCGGTAGTGCTGATCATTGTTTCGGGGCTCAGACCCTGGACTGTGTAATAGCCTATGGCTATGATGATCACTCCAATTCCTAGACTGAGCATGACCCAGCTTAGCGACAAGTTGCTTTGGTTTCTTCTGGGCCGCTTGGGATTCACGGGTGGGGTTATGTTTGCCGTATGCCACTCTTGCCGGCCCGCAGAATCATCCTTAGACGAGACAGGTTGAACCTCCACTCCCAATTGCTTCAAGTCATGGATTGCGGCGCTGTTTTCCGGATCAAGTAGGAGAACATTTTTCAAGCAATATATTTGCTCCTCGCGCGATTCAACTGCGGTGCTCATGAGCAGCCAATAGAGGGGTTCGCGATTGTCCAAATGGAGGAGTTGGAGGAGCAACCCACGTGCGTGTTCGGGTTCTTTGTTTCGCCCTGCCTCAACTGCTTGTTTAAGGAGTTCCTGTTTGGAATCTGCCCCGTTTGACATTGAGCATGAAGTCTAGCACAGCGATGATTGCCGGACAAGATGGGCCGATAGGTATAATGCTGCGGTGTCTCCCCACACACAGCAAAAAATCATTCCGTTCATCTTGGTTGGGGTGGCATTGGTGGCCTGTTCCCCATCCGTTTCCGTCTCGACTCCTGCAATTCCAGTGACCGCAGCAGTGATTCCTTACCGAACCCCGACACCGGCGCAAATTCCATCGTCGGATTTCGGCTCCGAAGCGAACCTGCCCACCCCAACCCCTGCTACTTACGTCGTTGCCGAAGGAGATACTTTTTTTGATATCGCCGCTCGACTTGGGATCAGTCAAGATGCTTTGATTGCGGCTAATCCAGGCATAGCCCCACGCCTTCTTACACCTGGAACGATCTTGGTGCTGCCACAATCGGGAGGCACCGCAGCGCCTGTCATACCAACCCCCACGCCGGTTGCGTTGGTTGTTGCGGAACCCGATTGTTACTCCACAGCTGCAGGAGAGCTATGGTGCCTGGTAAGTGTGGAAAACACCCTGTCAGTAAACGTAGAAAATCTTACTGCAGCGGTCCGATTACTTGCCGCAGATGGCAAGGTGATCGCCACGCTGGAGGCCACCGCGCCCATCAACTTGCTTGCCCGAGGGGAGTCGATGCCCTTGGTGGCATACACATCCGACCCTCCAGAAGGCTGGGTGGCTGCGCGCAGTCAACTGCTGACCGCATTTGCGTTAGACGATGACACAAATTATTACTTGCCTGCCAGCCTTCAGGCAGCCAGTATCGACCTTTCGGCTAATGGCTTAGCGGCTACAGTGCAGGGAAGTGTTGAAGTTCAGGGAGGGGAAGCCCAGACGATTTGGGTTTTGGCCGTGGCTTACGATGAATCAGGAAATATTGTCGGCTTCCGGCGCTGGGAGAGCGAGGGTAAAACCGAATTCGATTTTACTGTGTACAGCCTGGGTCCCGAAATGGCCGATGTAAAGTTGTTGGTCGAAGCTCGCCCTTAGGGGGCCAACGCGGTAGAGACGCTTTGGATTATTTGCAGAGGAACGGGGACAAAGACTAGAACAAACACAATCAATCCGAAAATGGCTATTGCCTTTCGAGCTGAGTCCAACTTGGTGATTTGATCCAGTGGCTGGGCGTGGGAACTGCCAAGCACAAGGATCAAGAATACCCATAGCCACCAGCCTTGCCAGAAGAAACCTAAGACACCCAGGCCCACCAATGTTACCGGCAGGACAAGCCTGGCATTCTTGCCGAAAAGTGAAAACAACACGTGCCCGCCGTCCAACTGGCCTGCTGGGATCAGATTCAACGCAGTGACAAGCAACCCGGCCCACCCCGCCCAGGCGATGGGGTGCAATATCACATCCATGCCTCCGATGGGTGTGGGCAGCCCGGTGAACAGGTAGCGCACCCAGTACACGATTGGGGAAACGGCTCCAAAGCTTGCTGGCGCTGGCAGCAATTGCCCGTGAACCAGGAACTTTGCCAAAAGGTAAAGGATTGAATTTCCTTCCAGGCTAAATGCTTGACCTTCCGGTAGTGATGTAGGGATCTGACTGACTTCAGAGAGTGATAATCCAATCAGTAGAACGGGGATGGCAATGATAAGTCCGGCCAAGGGGCCGGCAATACCGATGTCGAGCAGCACGCGCTTGTTGCGTGGTGGCTCTCTCAGTTGAATAAAGGCTCCCAAGGTACCGAAGGGACTGAACGGAAAGGGTAAGAAATATGGCAGCGTAACTTCCGTCTTGTGAAAGCGGGCGGCAAGGTAATGTCCAAATTCATGCGCCAGCAAAATAGCCAACAAACTCACTGCAAAAGGAATGCCGCTGGCAAGGTTGTTCCAAACCAATTGGAAATAGCCTGTAGTACTGTCAGGCTCAGGTCCCTGGTAGCTATACAAAGCACCGGCCATCAACATACTAACAAGGGTCAGTGAGAAGAAAATCAAGTTGATCCAAGCATTCGATCTTTTCGGCCTGACTGCGGATGGCATGAGTTGAATCGCCTGCAGTCCTTTTTCCTCGAGGAAAAGCGGCGTAATCTCGTATTTTTCTAGGTCCTTGCTAAGCGAAGAGTAAGCGCGCTCGGAGTCGGTTGTCAAACGTCCAACATAGCGGACCAGAAACGGATACTTCCCCCCACCCAGGATTGTTTGATTGATGTCGAAAAAACGCGCGACCAGTTGGCTGAGGATCTCCGGGGCCTCTAAGGCTTCTGTGATGTTTTCTTCCATGTGGCGACGTTATTTCTGGGTTTGCTAGAAGAGTAAACCAGTTAGTTCGGCGCGATAGGCACGCGTTTGCGGGTTCTCGTCTCCCAGTACAACAAGGAAACCAAGAATAAGGCGACGGATTTCAACTTGGCGATACTTTTTATTTCGGCGCAAGATATCCAGCAGGCCATCCATGGCCGCGAAGATCTGGCCTCTGCTTGCCAGCCGCAATGCAACGTAGAACTGTGCAGCCAAAGGGTCATCGTTTTCTTCGTCGAATTCCCTGCCTTCAAAATCAGAGATTGTTTGCGCTAATGGAACCAACTGCTCTGCCTTCGCGTATTCCTTGCTGACTGGGAAGGCGCGCAGGATAGGCAGCGCCTGGCTGGAAGCGCCCTCCGCGATAAGGCTCCGCGCCAAGCCCAGCAGGGAACCGGGGTGATCGGGATTTTCGTCAAGGACTTGGCGATAGATTTCTTCAGCTTCAGACCATTCTTCATCGGTAAGCAGGCTGTCTGCCCGCCCCACGTTGAGATCGCTGGTCGCGGGAGCCAAAGCTTTGATGAACTCTCGCACTTGAGGTTCGGGCCGCAGGCCGCTAAATTCGGCTACCACCTGGCCATTGCGGAAGACTTTTATCGCCGGGATCCCGCGCACGCCGTAGTCATTGGCTACCTTGGGGTTGGCATCTACGTCCACCTTGGCAAGTCGGAAAGCACCATTGGCTTCCTCAGTGAGCTTCTCTAAAATGGGATCCAGCGTGCGACAGGGTACGCACCAATCCGCCCAAAAGTCGACCACGACAGGTCGCTGATTTGAGTGGAGGAGCACTTCGGCTTGGAAGTCAGATTCGTTGACGTTGACGATGTGACTGGACATGAGCATTCTCGCGCGTGGGGGTATCCTACCAGAATTACGTCAGCGGAGCATAAGAGTTGCGGAATATTTGACGCTCGTCTTCCCGCATGTTACGATTGTTACAGCTGTTTCGTTTTCATTTATCGATCTGCAATTATTGCCTCACGCCAAAGCCCTTGGGCTGGCAACGCACTTATCCCGAAACAGCAGTGAGCCAGTAGACGTCATCCTGAGGGAGATAGGTTTTGGCATGAGCGCAGACTGAGTTTCTGCGCTGATGGTTTAACGGAGCCGGCAGGTTCCTTAGGAGCGTCATGAGCTTCGAGTTCATTTCCCGATTAATCGGCATGATCGTTTTTGGGGTGGGCGGGATTTATCTGGGGGCAAATTTGGCTCATCTGGCAGAAATAACTGACGCCGAAGCAAGCCGTTGGGCGCTTGTATTTGGCATGGTGGGAGTGCTCGCAGGGTTAATCCTAACTCCCTGGCTTACGGTCAGACCTATCCGCGCGGTGCGGCGCTTGCTAGGCCAGCTATCGTCGCGAACCTTGTTAGCCGGACTCTTTGGCCTCATTGTTAGTTTGGTGATTGCCGGCCTGTTATCGTTCCCGCTCTCTCTTCTGCCTCGACCATTTAGCCAAATTCTGCCGCTGGCTTTTGCCATTATTCTCGCTTACCTAGGCGTAGTGATCTTTATCGCCCGGCAGAACGACATTCTTTCCATTTTCAGCTTTCTGCCTTCCCGGGGAGGGGATTCGCGCGCTCGAACTGCTGACAACGGCCGCAGCATTCTGCTGGATACCAGTGTCATTATTGACGGCCGCATTGTTGACATCGTGCGAACCGGTTTCCTCTCGGGTACCCTGCTAATTCCGCGCTTCGTACTTGCTGAACTTCAGCATATCGCCGACTCTAGCGACAAATTGCGGCGTCAGCGCGGGCGCCGTGGCCTCGAAGTGTTGGCGAATTTGCAAAAGGATCCGCAGCTGCCTGTGCAGATCAGTGATATCGACGTCGAAGGCACGCGCGATGTTGACGACAAACTGGTTATTTTGGCACGCCAGATGCACGCCCCAATCCTCACCAATGACTTCAATTTGAACCGGGTGGCGGAATTGCAGGGGGTGAGTATTCTAAATATCAATGACCTGGCGAATGCAGTGAAGGCCGTGTTCCTACCTGGCGAAGAACTGACCGTGCGCATTATCCAGGAAGGGCGCGAGGCTCGCCAAGGTGTTGGTTACTTGGATGACGGCACCATGGTAGTCGTGCAGGACGGCAGCGATTTATTGGGTCAAGACGTGCAAACTTCAGTGACCAAAGTGCTGCAAACGGCTGCGGGTCGCATGATCTTTGCTAAGCCCGAGGGGGATTCCAGAGTTGGCCGCCGCAAGGCAAAGTAGCACTCGCTGGGAAATCAATGACGCTTCACATCTACAACACGCTGACGCGGAAGATAGAGGATTTCAAGCCGCTGGTAGCCGGCAAAGTCACCATGTATGTCTGCGGCCCGACCGTCTATGGTGGCGCGCACGTTGGGCATGGGATGTCGAGTCTGGTATTCGATATTGTCAGAAGGTACTTGGAATATCGCGGCTACGGCGTTCGGCACGCGATGAATTACACGGACGTGGACGACAAGATTATCCAGCGCGCAAATCAAGAACGCCAACCGCCCCTTGAGCTGGCGGAACGCTACATTGGAGAATACGATCAGCAATTGAAGGTGCTCAACGTCCTGCCTGCAACGGTATATCCTCGCGCTACCGGGGAAATTCCCTACATCATAGACATGGTTGCCCGATTGTTAGAGAACGAATCGGCTTATATCGTCGATGGCAGTGTTTATTATCGCGTCGAAAAAGACGAGGATTATGGAAAACTGTCCGGCCGCCGGCTGGAAGATATGCAAGCGGGCGCCCGCATCGATGTCGATGAACGCAAAGAGCATCCTATGGACTTCGCAGTTTGGAAAGCTGCCAAACCTGGCGAGCCAGCCTGGAATAGCCCCTGGGGTCAGGGTCGCCCGGGTTGGCATATTGAGTGCTCGGCCATGGTATTTCATCATTTGGGGCAGCAAATTGATATCCATGGTGGCGGTAACGATCTGATTTTTCCACATCATGAAAATGAGATCGCCCAGAGCGAAAGCCTCACGGGCCAACCGTTTGTGCGCTATTGGATGCACAACGGCCTGATGCAATTTTCTGGTGAGAAAATGTCGCGCTCAGTGGGAAATCTGATTTCACTAAAGGAGTTTCTTGAAAACCACGATGCCGATGTATTACGGATGATGGTGTTGAACAGTAGCTACCGGCATCCGCTAATCTTCGGAGATGAAGTTGTCGAGGCGGCGACCCGCGGCCTGGACCGCCTGCGCAGCGGGTTACGTCCCGCATTTCCTGGAGTGAACGGCGCCTCTAAAGAGGAACTGGCTGCTCTGCGGAAAGTGGCCGAAGCAGCCCAGACCAGCTTTATCGAAGCTATGGATGACGATTTCAATACCGCAGCGGCCCTAGGCTTGCTCTTTGATCTGGTGCGCCAGATCAACCAAGCTCGCGATGCAGGCGCCACCGATGAGCAGCTGCAGAACGCCCAAAGAACTCTGAGGGAATTGAGTGACGTCTTTGGACTGAGGCTTACGCGAGTTCGAGAGGATATCGACCTGCACCCTTATTTCGATTTGCTCAGATCATTACGTTCGGGTTTGGATGAAGATGGATTATCAGAAATACAATGGGACGCGGTTGGCGGGGGGGAAGAAAAGGGGAATCCCGCTCGACTTATAGAAATGCTGCTAAAAGCCAGAGATGAGCTTCGTTCTGAGAAGCAGTGGAATTGGTCTGACTGGATCCGGGATCAGCTTGCCGGCCTTGGCGTCTTGGTTGAGGATAGCGCCGGCGGTTCTTCTTGGCGCTGGAAATAATCTTTGAAAGAATGGATTTACGGACGTAACGCGGTCTACGAAACCTTGCGTGCCGGCAGGCGGAAAACTTACCGTCTGAAGATCGCTCAAGGCGTCCAATCCAGTGATCAACTGGAAACCGCGAAACAAATCGCGCGGGAAAGAAATCTGGCTATTGAACAAGTGCCAAGACGCGAATTAGACGGCATAGCAGACATACACCAGGGGGTTGTTTTGCAGGCCGAAGAATACCGCTATGCGGAGTTCGATCAGCTGTTAGGAAACGCGAAGCATTCATCCTCGCCGCCATTCTTCCTCTTACTAGATGCTTTGCAGGACCCTCAAAACTTGGGAACGTTACTGCGCACTGCCGAAGCCGTGGGAATTCATGGAGTCATCTTGCCCCCACGGCGCACGGCGACGGTGACTCCGGCAGTGGTCAATTCCTCAGCGGGCGCCAGTGAACATATGCTCATCACCCAGTTCAACTTGGCACAGGCTATTGATGAGTTAAAAAAGGCCAATGTATGGGTCATCGGTTTGGAAGGCGGTGAGCGTTCTCAGTCGGTGGATACGGTACGTCTTGATGGAGCCCTGGCTTTAGTGGTAGGGAGTGAAGGCGAAGGAATGCGGCGACTCGTGCGCGAGTCTTGTGATGTGCTGATGAGGTTGCCCATGCAAGGGAAAATCGAATCCCTGAACGCGGCGGTGGCCGGGTCCATAGCCCTCTATCTCGCCTGGCAGGCCCGAGGGTTTCACCGATGAGGGTTCTTGCCAGGATAAAGGGCAAGCTTAAGTCGGAGCTGGCCTTTTACCGGTGCCTGATCGCTCACCCGAGGACACCCAGGCTATCGCGCATCCTGCTTGGTGCCGCCATTGCCTATTTCCTCACGCCGATCGATATCATTCCCGACTTCATTCCTGTGCTTGGGCATCTAGATGACGTGCTGATCATCCCCGGGCTAATCTGGCTAGGCTTGCGACTGATTCCTGTTGAAGTCTCGGCTTCTTGCCGCTTGGTTAGCGCCAGTTCTATTGACTCCCCCGCCTAACGCGGATAAACTTGCCATTCGCCGAGCGGCCAAGGTTGCGGCTGTGATGGCAGAATGTTGCGCGCCTGGTCGCCGTTTTTTAACATCATTAAGTGCCGACGTAGCTCAACGGCAGAGCAACCGCCTTGTAAGCGGTAGGTTATGGGTTCGATTCCCGTCGTCGGCTTCCGTCAACGATTGGCGGAGCTAGGACAGGTACCCAAGTGGCCAACGGGGTCTGACTGTAAATCAGATGGCGTAAGCCTTCGGGGGTTCGAATCCCTCCCTGTCCACAAAACTGGAGTTTGCGGGTCATTTGAGTGACCTGCATCGAATGGGGTGCACAGCAAACTCCAACGCGAACGGAAAAGCTGTCCGTGAGAACAACTTTTCCGTTCGCAAGCCCTCATAGCTCAGGGGTAGAGCGCATTCTTGGTAAGAATGAGGTCATGGGTTCAAATCCCATTGAGGGCTCTGACAACGAAAACATTTATTAGCTAAGGAGAAGGATTCATGGCGAAGGAAAAATTTGATCGCAGCAAACCGCACCTGAACGTGGGCACCATGGGGCACATTGACCATGGCAAGACCACGCTGACGGCTGCGATCACCAAAGTGGCGGCCATGCTGGGCAAAGGC
>DATDRZ010000038.1:0-20182 GCA_035291465.1 Anaerolineales bacterium | reverse complement strand
TTCGCTCCGCTTCTTTGATTTACCCTTTGCGTTTGCCAAGTACATAATCACCTCATCATTACTTGACTTGACAGATCTCCAAGGTCCCACATGCAGCCCGCGTAAAAAAGAATCCACAGATGACCACAGATTATTCATTCGTAATGAGTTGTATAGCAGGGCTTGTCGGTTTGGGGGCAAATTTGATCGAAAGGTCAAGGGGCCCGATTTGGGGCGGAAGTCTGTCTTTTGTAAAACAATTAGGCTTTTCTCTGGTTTTTTGAATCCAAAACTATCGCCACCCTCGCCGCAATCATGGCGTTGTTCTTGAGCAGCGCCAAATTCGCTTCCAGGCTGCGGCCGCCACTTAATTCGCTGACTCGCTTCAACAAGAATGGCGAAACCTCTTGCCCGCGGATGCCCTGGGCATCGGCTTCCGCCAGCGCTTGAGCGATCCAAGCTTCGACTTCGGCGCGGGGCAGGGCGCTTTCGGACGGAGGCGGAACGGCAAGCAAGAATCCACCGCCGTCCAACTCCCAATGTGTGCGGGCAATAGCGGCGACCTGCTGCGGGGTGTCGGCACGCGCGGAGGTGGGCAGGCCGCTTTTGATCGAATAGAAGGCAGGGAACTTGTCAGTTTGGTAGCCAGTTACAGGAACACCCAAAGTTTCCAAATGTTCCAGCGTTGCTGGCAAATCCAGGATGGCTTTGGCGCCAGCGCAGACCAACACAACTTGCTGCCGCGCCAACTCTGCCAGATCGGCGGATACGTCACAGTGGCCGCCGCGATGAACGCCGCCGATGCCGCCAGTAGCAAAGACGCGAATGCCAACCATCGCGGCGATACGCAAGGTGGCGGCAACGGTAGTGCCACCGATTGCATTTGCTGTGACCGCGCTCGCCAGGTCGCGGCTGCTGAGTTTGCGAATAGCACCGGCTAAAGCCTCGACTCCGTTCGCAAGGCGGTCGAGTTCGTTTGTCTCGAGGCCGACGCAGATACGTCCATCGATGACCGCGATGGTGGCCGGTACCGCGCCTTTGGCGCGGACGACGGACTCGAGGTCGCGGGCAAGTTGGAGGTTTTGCGGACGAGGCAATCCATGGGTGATCACAGTGGATTCCAAGGCAACGAGGGGCTGCCCGCGTTGGCGGGCGGCTTGGATTTCTTTGGAGAGCTTGAATGATGTAGGCAGCGGATTGAGGTTCCAGGCTGCAGGCATGCGGTGATTGTAATCGCTGGATTGAATAGTGATCAGTGAAGCGTGATCAGGAACCCTCCCACTCACTGTTCACTATTCACTTCTCACTGCCTAACCTCTTCCATTGATAGAATAAATGGCTGTGCTCACCGTCGAATTTCATTGTCACACCAATGCATCGCTGGATAGCCGCATGACGCCCGAAGAATTGCTGGCCGCCTGCCGCCAACGTCGCATCGACCGCGTGGTGGTGACGGATCATTGGAGCATTGCCGGGGCGCTGGCTGCCCAGAAGCTGGATCCAGAGCGAGTGATTATTGGCGAAGAAGTGTTAACTGACAAGGGTGAGTTGCTGGCGGCATTCGTCACCGAAGAGATTCCGCGTTGGACACCATATCGCGAGGCGATCAGCCGGCTGAGAGATCAAGGCGCTTTCATAAGTGTGTCTCATCCCTTCGACCCGCGGCGCAGCCGCTGGACGCTGGAAGATCTGGAAGAACTGGCGCCGCTGGTTGACGCCATCGAAACTTTCAATTCGCGCAACCTATCGCCGAAATTCAACGAAGATGCGGTGCATTTCGCGCAGAGGTTTAGGTTACCGGGAACGGCGGGATCGGATGCGCACACCGCGGACGAAGTGGGCCGCGCGGTCATTCGGCTGCCGGATTTTGCGGATGCGGAGGGCATGCGCCGCGTCATCTGGCAAGCCGAGTTCAAGGTGCAAAGCAGCGGGCCTTGGGTGAGGCTGGCGTCGCGGTGGGCTAAGATGACCAACTGGATTGCGGATCGCAGGAATTCATGAGGGTCATTTTGCAGCCTATCCTTTTGTCACCCTGAGCAGCCTGACTGCTTGCAGGCAAGCGTAAGCGAAGGGTCGCTATAACGATTATTGAATAATCATGCTAATGAGTAGCGAGGTGCCATGGCCGGTTGTTTTCAAATTGGCAAGTCGTATAAACTGTGGTCATGGTGATTCTTCGCTTCGGGCAACGCCGCTAAAGGCGGCTAAATGTGCTTCGCTCAGAATGACGAGAAAAAAGAGGGAGATGTGCAGCAGAAAAACGAAATTGCGGATTTAGAATACATGACCAGCTTTCACCAAAGAGGTAAGCCATGAACATGAATCTGGTAAGCATTCTGCGCAGGGTAGGGTGGTTGTTGTTCATCTTGATGTGGGTGCCGTTCACCGGCGTATTTGTGGGCATGGCGCAGGAATTCGGAAGCGCCGGAATTCGCTTTGCGCAATATGTCGATCGATACGTACCTGGCCTGTTGACCGCGCGCGGGTCGGATATGTCATTGCTGTCTTCGGTCTCTGCGGTGTTAACTTTTGGCCTGATGTTTGCGGCCATGGGATTGATGTTCGGGGCTCCCCTGCTAGGCGGCTTGATGAATCGCAAAATACTGCGGACGGGCAAACCGGCAACCGCTCGCATAGTGAGCGTAGGTGACACGGGGACTTACATTAACAACCAGCCCCTGGTGCGCATCGTTATGGAAGTGCAGCGAGAAGATGGAAGCCCATTTCAGGCTGAAACCGAAAGAATCCTTGGGTATTCCCAGTTAGCGAGTTTTCAACCTGGAGCAACGATCAATGTGCGCTACGACCCGGATACGTTGGAGACGGCTATTAGCGAGTAATAGAACCTCGTGTCCAACCCTTTGACAAATTGCCCAACTTCTCCCCAAGATCGTCTTTCGGTCCGATAATCTGCCTATGGACTTAAGACAAATGCCATTGGAATTCTTCTTCTGCATGCGGCAGGTTCCTGCCTTACTATCGACACAACCTACACAATCGACACATTCGACACTTTCGATGGAAACGACGACACCTGTGCAACCTACACACCCCTTCAAGTCGGAGAACCGACGAAAAATGTGTTTGTTGTTAGAATATTCTTTGGCTCGGTGGCGGAACTGGCAGACGCAGAGGACTTAAAATCCTCCGAGGGCAACCTCTTGTGGGTTCGATTCCCACCCGAGCTACTCGTCAATTATTAATGTCCTTTACCTCCCCGTTGGTGTTTCGTAGGTCAACTTTAATGCACCCCTTCGCGGAATCTCATGCAATTCATGGCTCACCGCGCTAAGCTGTCCCCCATGGCTACTCAAGGATACCCGCTTCTTGTGTTGTACTGCCCATATTGTCGAGAGGGATCCGAAGCCGCTGTTTCTGTTTCGCTGGCCTGCCCGCACTGCGGGCGACCGCGGCTGAGGTTCAGCGGCGCCAATTGGGCAACCCGCTCCGGCGAGCCGCCGGTGACGGACGCGCTACCGCTTGTCCGCTACGCGCCGGCGAAACGGCCCGTAGCAGTCGACGAGTCGGTGCGCAACATGCAGCTAAGATCGCTTCGATAGTCAATAACACCCAATTTGCAGTGAAAACGACAAGAAGCCTCGCAAGTGCGAGGCTCTTGTCATCGAAAGGGGGGAATCCCTGGGCTCTCCTAGGAAATATCACACAAAAATGATCTGGGCTCCATCGGCGACCTCGAGGAATTCCATAGCGCCCAGGACTTCGGCGCCGTCGATCAGGTCTTCTTTGGTCAGCTTCATCATATCCATGGACATCTTGCAGCCGTACAGCTTGGCGCCGGAATCGACCAGCATCTGCACGAACTCGTCCACAGGCGGGAAGCCCAGCTTGTCGATTTCTTTCTTCATCATGGTCGAAGCGAAATCCGACATGCCCGGTATGCCGCCGACCATGGTGGGAAAGTGCCAACCCCAGGCATTCATGCTGGGGTTTCCCACGGTGGCCACGTTTAGTTTCTTCATCCTAGCCTTGTTGATGATGTCCAGGCCCCAGAAGGTGAAGAAAATGTGGGTTTCGATGCCGCTCATTCTGGCGGCGTTGGCCAGGATCAACGGCGGGTAGGCCATGTCCAGTGAACCCTTGGAAGCGATGAGGCAGAGCTTGCGGGTCGCCTTTTCGTCTTTACCATTCTTGCTCATTGTTTCTCCTTGGGCGGGGAAACCCCGCCCCTACATTTGTTCGATCGTCATTGCGAGCGTAGCGACGCAATCTCCGAGGTTGCCACGCCGCAAGCGGCTCGCGACGACTGCCTGCATTCGACGCGGAGCGTCAAATGCATCCTGTCGGCTTTGCCAGACCGGCTAACTTGGCAGCCAGCTTGGCAGGGCCTGTGGGGAAGAGGCTGTACATCTCTTTAGTCTCCACTCCGCTGGCTTTGGTGATGCGGCGCAGAGTGGGGGCTTCCCCGGTGGCTTCGTATTCGGCGCGGGCGAAGTTGATCACCACCCAGTGACGGTCAGTGAGTTGAATGCCCTCGTTGGCGGCGATCTCCTCGGCGATCTCCGGGGTCCAGGCCTTTGGGTCGGTCATAAACCCTTCGGCGGTGAACTCGACTGCAGATTTTGTGAGTACCATGTGTGCTCCTTTCTTCTTTGACTCTTTGACTCAGTTTTGAGCGAGGGAAGGCACGAATTTGCGCTTTCCCACCATGCTCATTTCATTGGTGACCGGCAGGTGATGGCCTGGCATTAAGATGTTCCAATAGATCCAGCGGAAGCTGAGCTTGCCCAAGTGGTTGATCTGTGTTTCCTTGAGCAGGCTGAAAGGTCCCACCAGGGGAATTGGGTAGGTGCCTTCGAGCGGTTCGACCTCATAGTTGAAGTCGATCATCAAACCTTTGTTGAATCCGGTCTCGATGAAGCAATTGGCATGTCCGTCGAAAGCGGGCTTGGGCGACAGGCCTTTCACCTGGCGCAGGATGTTCTCTACGACCACTTCGTGTTCGAAGTGAGCGACAGAACCGGCCTTGGAGGTGGGCAGGTTGGTGGCATCACCAAGCACCCAGATGTTTTCATAGGTCTTGGATTGCAGGGTCTTGGGATCGGTGGGGATGAAATTCAGATCGTCGCCCATGCCGGAACGCTCGATGGCGCGCACGCCCATGTTGGTGGGGATGGTGACCAGCAGGTCGTAGGGGATTTCGCGGCCGTCCCAGGATTTCATCACCTGCTTATTGCCGTCCACCTCGCTGACGACGAAGTCGGGCGCCAGGTCGATGCCCTTATCCTTCAACATGTGGCCCAGGGTTTGAGAAGCCACGGGTTTGGTGAACGCGCCCGGCAGCGGCGTGGCATAGGTGATGTCGACTTTATCGCGCAGGCCGCGGCGGGTGAAATACCAATCGGCTAGGAAGACAAATTCCAGCGGGGCCACGGGGCACTTGATGGGCATCTCGGCCACGTTGAGCACCACGCGTCCGCCTTCGAATTTCTCCATGAAGGTGTTGAGCGCGGCGGAGCCTTCCAGCGTGTAGAAGTCGAAGATATTCTCTTTCCAGCCGGCGTTAGTGAGGCCCTGGATCTGATCCGGGCGGATCTCGCAGCCGGTGGCGATGACCAAAATGTCGTAGGCCATGTTTTGCCCATTCTCGAGGCGCACCCGGCCGGCTTCGGGCTCAATGACTTCGATGCCGGAAAAGATGATGTCGACGCGCTTATTGATCACGCGGCGCTTGGGGCGCATGGTGTCTTCGGGCTGATAAACGCCAAAAGGCACGTAGATAAAGCCTGGCTGGTAATAGTGGGTCTCGTCTTTGTCGACAACGGTGATGCGCCAATGGTCGGCGTCGAGTTTCTTGGCCAGCTTGTTGGCCACCATGGTGCCGGCGGTGCCGCCGCCCAGGATAAGTAAGGTCTTCATCGTCGAAGGGGTTCCTTTCGTTTTTTGGATTGCCACGCTCGCAAAATGCTCGCTCGCAATACGGCTCGCATCTATCGATGCTCTCCTAATTGATGGTCGCCATTTGTCGCGAAGCAGACTTCGCCAGGCTGGATTGCTTTTCGAGATTGTCGGCCAGCACGCCGCGCAGCAGGTCCAAAGCGTGAATGACGCGCGGATCGCGCAGGGTGTAGATGACGGTGTGGCCTTCGCGCTTGCGCAGTGCCAAGCCGCTCTGGTGCAAGACCTTCAGGTGGCGCGAAACGGTGGGCTGGGGCAACTGCAGTTCCTCCACTAATTCACTCACATTGCGCGGTCCTTTTTGCAGGGAATACAGGATCAAAATACGGTTCGAGTCAGCCAGGGCGCCGCATAGATGCGCATGTAACAGGCAGATCTCATCTCTAAGCGCAGTATTCATGGATTACCTCGTTTCTTCGCATATACATATATGGGTGTAACTCCATATTTGACTAGTGAAAGGATACACAAACGACGAGATTCTCTGCAGGGCTATATATCCTCCCTTGGACGGGACAAATGCCTCAACCCCCCGACCACCTTATCCTGAATAATGGCAGCATCGATCGCGTCTACGGAGGAAACCATGCTAGCCGTAAAGCGAAATGCAGTAACCGAGTTTGTGGATGCCGCCCTGGCTAATCAGGATCCAGAGATCATCCTATGCCTGGAGAAGCTTGAGGCCATGGAGCAATCGCTGACGCGCGCCTTGCTGGCCAGGGGCCAGACTACGCAGCAGGTAACCCAGCAATTGTTTGCCAGTTGGAAAGCTTCCTGCCCGGATTGCGGCAAGAGTTTACACACAGAAACCTTGAACTACTTGGCCACCTTCTACAACATGCGCGGCGGGTCGGGTTTCGGGTGCCCGGAGTGCGGGCACATGTTGAAGGACGTCAAGCTGCGCTGGATACAACAATCTCTCAACTAATTCAATTCAAGGACGCCGACCGCATGCCAGAACCCTTTCTGCCTCTCATCGAGGATTTCATCGTGCAAGCCAAGGAGACCCGGCAAGCGCATTTGAACATGTCTGTCGATCAGTTCAAGTATTTCCGCACGCGGATCGAGCATGTCTTGGGCGCACCCGAGGTCAACCGCTGCGCCCGCGCCTTCTGCCCAATCTGCGGCCAGGAACATTTCCTTACCGAGTTGTCTCACCTGGCGCGTCTCGGTGAGAAACGCACCGGCAAATGCGGTCACCTGATGACCGAATTGTTTGTAACCTGGAATGGGTGAAAGTAGCCGTGTGCAATGCAATCAGCAGCCACAAGTTGACGCTCACCAGGGACGCGCGCATCAAGTGTGAGAAATGCTGGGGCCAGTGGGACCTTGAAG
Organism: Anaerolineales bacterium; assembly: GCA_035291465.1. GTDB lineage: Bacteria > Chloroflexota > Anaerolineae > Anaerolineales > UBA11579 > JAMCZK01. Next base: position 12,952 of record DATDRZ010000038.1, on the reverse strand, counting down.
GGCGCGAGCTGGTCCCCACCGGGTTTCCGAGTTGGGCAGCCTGGCGAGACGACCGCATAAAAAACAATTTGCCCGCAGGCTACGGGGCGGAAGCGCATTGGTCAGGTAGAAATTCATTGGCGCCGCGCGACATTGCCAAGCTGTTGGTGAGAGAGCTGATCGTCCGGAATAAGTTGCGGGACCGGGCGGAGATCAGGGCGTTGAAGCAGGAAGCCTCGCAAAGCCCCGAAGTTTTTATCGATCAAGTACTGGGCCGAAACCAACCTTAGGCGACTCCTAAGGGCGCGACAGAATCTCGAGCCTCTATAATGCTTCAATAAGAAGGAGCAGCGAAGGTGCTTTCCGGTTTTCTTTATTTCATTGAGGGGTGGGGCCACTCTCTCAATGCAGAGTTCCGGTATGGCAACGCTGAAAATCGCGAAAAATAGAGCGTGCAACTGGTCAGGCAGGGGAACCGCGGCAAGCCCACCGGTATACTTTAATTATGCAGGGCCGTATCATCCTTGCCATGTTGAATTTGTTGCTGATTTTTGCTTCGGGCTGCCAATCATTCTCCTGCCTGCCGACTGATCCCGTCTGGTTGCTGGCGCCCGAAGATAGCGCAGTGGCCAACCCGCCTGCTGAAGGTTATTACTTTGTCAATGATGACCGCAGCATTTGGGCTTCGGCATCGTGGGCAGCTGACGAAGGTTTTGACTATGACGCTACTGAAGGAATAAAAGTGGGCTGGTTTCGCCCGGCGGGGGAGAAATTGATAATCACGGGTCGGCGACTAGACGCATTCGCGCTGCCTCTCGACGCACATGTCCCCTGCTGTTATCCAACGCGCTTTCAAGCTACAGGACTCATTTTCCCGACCCCTGGCTGCTGGGAGATCACGGCCACGGCAGGAGATAGCTCGCTAACATTTGTCGGTCGGATCGAAGGATAGCAGGGGAGGTGGGTGTCGTAACGTGATATCTGCAGGGTCCCACTGTGAACCCCTGCAATGCGGATACCCAAATGGTAATAGGCTCATAGCCGCGGTAATCGCGGGTGAGTTCATTCGTGCTGCTGTGCTATAATGCCCCGGATGCGTATCCAAATCGTCAACAACAACGACAGCAATAATTCCCCCCAACCGGGGCGGGAGAATTAAACCTGGCTGCACGCTAGCCATGTACCTCTCGCCCGGCGCTATGCGGCGGGCGTTTCGTTTTATAGTAGTCTGTTAGTCGGGTAGTCGATTAGTCAAATAGTCAATTTCGCTTGACCAAGTGACTATTTGTCCGATCGACAAATTGACTGATTGGTGTAATCGACGTAAGGATTCAAGGAGTTGGTATGCAAAAGACACATTCATGCGGCGAGCTTCGAGCTACACACGCCGGCCAGCAGGTGACCCTGGCTGGCTGGGTGCACCGCCGACGTGACCATGGCGGGCTCACTTTCGTGGACCTGCGCGACCATACTGGCCTGGTCCAGGTGGTCACCGACCCCGAAAAGGCGCCAACCGCGCACCAGGCATTCGCACCCGTGCGCAACGAATGGGTACTGCAGGTGACCGGCACGGTGCGCAAGCGACCCGAGGGCATGGCCAACCCCGATTTGCCTTCTGGCGAAGTCGAGGTGGCGGTGAGCGAAATCAAGGTCCTGAACCAGGCAAAGACGCCGCCTTTTGCAATCAATAAGGATGAAGACGTGGATGAAGACACGCGCCTAAGGTATCGCTACCTGGATTTGCGGCGCGAGAAGATGCAGAAGAACCTATTTCTTCGCCACAAGATGATCAAATTCATCCGCGATTATTTAGACAAAGAAGGCTTCCTGGAGATCGAGACGCCCATCTTATTTAAGACAACACCCGAAGGAGCCCGCGACTATTTGGTGCCGTCGCGCATCCACGCCGGCGAGTTCTATGCGCTGCCCCAGTCGCCCCAACAGCTGAAGCAACTGCTGATGGTGGCCGGGTTCGAGCGCTACTTCCAGATCGCGCGCTGTTTCCGCGATGAAGACTTGCGTGCCGACCGCCAGGCAGAGTTCACTCAGCTCGACCTGGAGATGTCCTTCGTGCAGCGCGAAGACGTGATGGACTTAATGGAAGAGATGTACACGGCCATGGTGAAGGAATTGCTGCCGCATAAACGAATCATGCAAACCTCCTTTCCGCGGCTTACCTATAAGGAAGCCATGGCGCGCTTTGGCAAAGACAACCCCGACATGCGTTTCGGCATGGAGTTGCAGGATGTCTCAGATATGGCAAAGGGGTCGGGTTTTAAAGTGTTCGCGGAGGCGGTTGCCAACGGCGGCCATGTTCGCGGAATCAACGCCAAGGGTCTGGGAAACTACAGCCGCAAGGAAATCGACGAACTCACTGATTATGTCAAGCAATTCGGGGCTAAAGGGTTGGCCTATCTGGCTATCACACCAGAGGGTGAAGAGCGCTCAACGTTTAGCAAGTTCCTTAACCCGGAGGGGTTGACCGCGCTCAAGGCAAGGATGGGCGCCCAGAAAGGCGACCTGCTGTTATTTATTGCCGATAAGCCGGAAGTAGTCTTCACTTCGCTGGGGCGCCTGCGCGTCTACCTGGCCGAGCGACTCAATTTACTCGACCCGAACTTGCTGGCCTTCTGCTGGGTGATCGATTTCCCCTTTGCCTTTTGGAACGAAGAAGAAAAGCGCTGGGACCCGAGCCAGCATTTGTTCACCATGCCATTGCCTGAAGACATCAACTTGATCGAAACGGATCCAGGATCGATGCGAGGCACGCAATATGATATGGTTTTGAACAACCTGGAGATCTGCGGCGGTTCGATTCGCATCCATGATCGCGCCCTGCAATCGCGCATTTTCAAATTGATCGGCTTATCAGAAGAAGTCGCCCAGCAGAGATTTGGGCATATGTTGGAGGCTTTCGAATATGGCGCGCCGCCGCACGGCGGCATCGCGTCCGGCCTTGACAGGCTGGCGATGCTGTTTACCGACGAAGAGAACATTCGCGATGTGATCGCCTTCCCCAAGAACCAAGCCGCCCGCGACGTGATGGCCAGTGCGCCGAGCCCCGCGGACGAGCAGCAGTTGAAGGAATTGCACATTCGGGTAGAGTTGCCGAAGAAATAGTGATTAGTGAGCAGTGATTGGTGTTTAGGAAAAAAAGGAACTTGACGTCATTGTTTTACCTACTCACTATTCACTACTCACTGTTCACCTTTTTGTTAAGCCACGCGTAGATTGCTTTTAATCTGGCTGTGGTATAAGTAGATTGCCCTGCTGTGTTCGTGCTAGTGGCCAGTTAAGTTTTGAACCAACACAAACCATACGGAGCCCTGATTTCGGAAAAGGACGCAGTAGGCCGCGAGGCCAAAGCTGATCTTTTCGGAGAGGGCACCACCTGCTTCTGCAGGTTCAAAACCCCCGCCACTCACGGCACGGCGGGGTTTTTGTTTAAGCAGCATGGTAGACTGATTCCATGGCCAACATCGCAGACGTTCAACCCACTGCTTCCCCGGCCCTGACCCAAAAACGAATCTTGCTTATCTGGTTGCCGCTGGCTGCCAGCTGGCTGCTGATGGCGCTGGAGTCCCCCTACATCAGCGCCGCCCTGGCGCGCCTCAGCGAAGCTGAGCGCATGATCGCTGCCTTCGGCCTGGCGATGTCGTTGAGCATCACCATCGAGAGCCCGGTCATCTCCCTATTGGCCACCAGCACCGCCCTGGCGCGCAGCCGCCAGAATTACCTGATGCTGCGCCGCTTCACGCTGCACCTGATGCTGGGCACAACGTTGCTGCAATTCCTGCTCGCATGGACGCCTGTGTTTGACCTGGTGGTCAAAGAAATGCTGGGTGTGCCTGCCAGCCTGTTGGCGCCTGTACGCCTGGGGCTGCAATTGATGCTGCCCTGGTCCGCGGCCATTGCCTGGCGGCGTTTCCGCCAGGGAATCATGATCCGCTACGGCTACAGTGGGCAGGTGGGTCGCGGCACTGTGTTGCGATTGCTGGGTTCCGCGGGCACGGCTACCGTTTTGGGATATCTGCTGCATGCTCCCGGAATTGTGGTAGGTGCCACGGCGCTCAGCGTTGGCGTAACGGCCGAGGCGCTCTACGCACACCTGGCCTCGGCGCGGGTGGTCAAGGAGCGGTTCAGCACTGATGCCAAAACCGGCTCGCAGCCTGACCTGGGTTACGGCGAGTTGGTGAATTTCCACTGGCCGCTGGCGACCAGCAATCTGCTTTTCCTCTTCACGCAGCCCATGATCGCCGCAGCCCTGGCGCGCAGCTCGAACCCCGAATTGAACCTTGCCGCCTGGCCGGTGTTGAACGGATTGCTATTCATCACACGTGCGCCCGAGATGGCGCTGCCTGAAGTGACCATTGCTCTCAATGACGAGAAGGAAAGTCAGGCTGGATTGAGGCGTTTTGCGTTTGGGGTGGGAGCAACCCTGATGACCTTCCTCGCGCTGGTGGCACTTACGCCTCTTTCGGATGTTTACTTTCATACGCTAATTGGCGTTACTGCAGATCTTTCCGGCATTGCGAAGCAGGGCGCCGGGTTGGCTCTGCTGATGCCGCTGGCATTGTCGTTTGTCACCACATCACGCGGGTTGCTGACCGCGCGTCGAAATACTCGGCCGCAAGCTTTGGCTATGGCAATGGAGTTGTTAACATTGGCTGTGGTTCTGGTTAGCGGCGTGATTCTGAATCTACCGGGAGTGCCCACGGCTGCTTTGGGTATGTCGATGGCAATGGTTGTGGAAGCGATATTTCTATGGGTCGTTCTGCGAAGAGGTACAGATAAGGTTTCATGGAGTCTGCTTGCAAACTCCGGAGGCCGGTCTTAACCCGCTCGTACGGAAGGAGTTGGAATGGATTACACGCATCTTGGCCGCACTGGACTGCAAGTAAGCAGACTGTGCCTGGGAACGATGAACTTTGGCCCCAAGACAACAGAGAAAGACAGTTTCGCTATCATGGATGCTGCATTGGATGCGGGCATCAACTTCTTCGACACAGCCAACGTCTACGGATGGAAGATGGGGGAGGGCGTAACGGAGCAAATCGTGGGGAACTGGTTTGCTCAGGGAGGCGGACGCCGCGAGAAGGTCGTTATCGCTACCAAGGTATACGGCCGCATGGGTAAGGGACCGAACGAAGCGCACACCCTCTCCGCTTATCACATTCGACGCCAGGCAGAGGAAAGTTTGCGCCGCCTAAAAACGGACCACATTGATCTTTACCAGATGCATCATGTCGACCGCGCCACGCCGTGGGAAGAAATCTGGCAAGCGATGGAAACCCTTGTCCGGCAGGGTAAAGTGATTTATGTAGGCAGCAGCAATTTCGCGGGCTGGCATATCGCCCGGGCGCAGGAAGCAGCTAAAGTGCGCAACTTTTTGGGGCTGGTAAGCGAGCAGAGTCTTTACAATCTGCGGGCGCGCAGCATCGAGTTGGAGGTCATTCCTGCCTGCCAGCATTATGGGTTGGGATTAATTCCCTATAGTCCCCTGGCCGAGGGAATGCTGGCTGGCGCGTTCGAGAAACCCGCGGGTAGCCGCCGGGCTTCCAATGACGTTCAGGATGAAATCAAAAAATACGAGAACCAATTGAAAGCTTATGAGGAATTCTGCAAAGTGAAGAAGACGGAACCGGCTACAATGGCCTTGGCCTGGCTGCTCCACCAGCCCGCGGTCACCGCGCCCATCATTGGCCCTCGAACGATGCAACAATTGGACGACTCGCTCAAGGCCCTTGATTTCAAGTTGGACGCTGAAGCCTTGAACGCCCTGGATGAAATTTGGCCCGGACCCGGCGGCGCGGCGCCGGAAGCCTATGCCTGGTGAGCCGAGACCTGACGATTAGGGTCACCGAAAGCAGGGTTTCAACTAAACTTAGATAGGCTGAACCAGGTAATTATTGTATGGCGACTCCATCGTTGAGGTTACCGCCTTCGGATACACGACCGGAGGCAAGCCCCTCCCTTCAGAAAATTCAAAACCAGGCGCGTTGAAACGCGTCTTGCCATTTCTGTCCTTTCTTAGCAAACGCGTATTGAACGGTGTCGTCACCTTCCTTATCGTTACCGCGGCGGTTATGGCAATTACGTTGCTCGTACCACCAGAAGAAAGGGCAAGGAATTATTTACCTCAGCGGCTGAAATACTTGCCGGCCGAGACCATTCGCGGAGACCTCGACAGAGCCATCGAGACCTTCGGTCTGGACGATCCTTTTCCTATCCAATACACGCGCTGGATGAGTGATATCCTGAAAGGTGACTGGGGTCGAAGCCCGAATTTCCGTGAGGTATATCCGGCAATCGCTTTAAGGTCCCCGGCCACACTTGAGCTCACCATCTACTCATTCCTGGTGTACATACCCATCGCGTTATTTACTGGCGCCTGGATCGCATGGCGCCAGGAAGGCGCTACAGATGTTGCCATACGGGGTGTTTCATACGTAACCACGGCTGTTCCCCCTTTTATTCTCGGTTTGCTGCTTATCACAGTCTTTTATGTGCAATTAGGATGGTTCGATTTATCGCGAATCGGCTACAACGAAAGTTTCTACATCCGCAGCGACCAATTCTTTACGCCAACCGGTTTTATAACACTGGACGCTTTGGTCAACCTGCGGCCAGACCTGAGTTGGGAAGCCGTTCGCCACTTGGTGCTACCGGTAATCACCTTGGCGGCGTTCCACCTTGCCTCTTTGGTCCTGATTACACGGGCAAGCGTCGTTGAAGAACTGCAAAAGGAATACGTTCAGCTAGCCCGAAGTATGGGAATCAAAGATCGGCACATTCTTTTTCGGCATGCACTGCGCAATGCGCTATTGCCCGCGTTGACGCATACCGGGCTCACGGCGGCCCAGCTGCTCACCGGCGTATATATTGTGGAGGTTATTTTCAACTGGAATGGGGTTTCTGAACTGCTAACCAAGAGCGTGGGAACAATTCCCGATGTTCCTTTGGCAATGGGTTTCTGTGTCTATAGTGTGACTGTGGTTTTGGTGATTACTTTCGTGTTAGACGCCATCCAGGGTCTGGCAGACCCGCGTCTGAGACCGGGGGAAAGTTAATCATGCTGCGCATGTTCCGCTTGAGGTTCTTTGGAGATTTTCGCAATTGGGTGCCGTTTCTTCTCGTCGCCGGTTTTTTCGCCACCGCAGTTCTAGCCCCGATCTTTTCACCTCCCTTTGACCCGGCGGTTCCAGCGCTTAATCAGGTGGTCGGTACTGATGAAACTCCAAAGCCGCCAGGAAAAGATTATGGGTTAGGCACATTTCCGGGGGGATATGATGTTTTCCATTCGTTGATTTGGGGAACCCGGTCCGCCCTCGTTTTTGGGCTTACGGTTGCCTTATCCACCTCCATCCTTGGGGTACTGATCGGCGCGGCAGCCAATATGATTGGGGGTATTTTTGCCCGAATCGGAATGAGGGTCACAGATGCCTTTCTGGCATTTCCTTCGCTTGCGGGCATTCTGCTATTTATTCAAGTTCTAAAGCCTGTTACTGCAGGGTCGATTGAACTGCCTCTCAATGAATTCCAACAGTTGATGGTCGATTGGCATGTAGAACCAGTTGTCCTGGGCTTGATCCTGTTCTCCTGGATGCCGTATAGCCGGCTAACCTTTGCATCCATAGAACAGCAAAAAAACCAAGCTTATGTCGAAGCCGCGCGCGTGGTGGGATTAAGCAATTGGCAGGTTTTCTACCGGCATATTCTCCCCAACATTTCAACCCCTATTGTTGTTCTGGTGACCCGGGATATTGGAGGCATGGTTGTCCTGGAAGCTGCTCTGGTTTTCATTGGAATCAGCGGCATCACGGAATGGGGAGTGATGATCGCGGCCTCGCGTAATTGGATTGTTGGACCTTCGCTGGGATTCACCTATTGGTGGACTTTCGTGCCCGTGACGCTCGTGTTGATCCTCTTTTCTGTTAGCTGGCAACTGCTTGGCCAGCGTATCAACGAGGCGCTTAACCCGCGTTCGTTTTCTTACTTGAAGTGAGAATCTTAAAGCGCTTGATTCATCGCGCCTTATCGAGTTCTTCGCCGGCGCGGTCCAGGGCATGCTGAACTTCATCCATCGCCCGGTCAAGGCCAGCTTGGACTTCATCCCAAGCATCTTCGGCAGCCGTGCGTAATTGGCGCATGCGCGATTGTAGGTCCTCGCGCTTATTTTCCAGCACTTCCATTTGCCCACTTAGCGCCAACTTGGCATCGGCAGCCTGGCCTTTCATCTGGGCTTTGAGCAGGTCGATGCGTGCATTCAACTCGTCGAGCTTGGCTTGCGCTTTCTCTTTGTAGATCTCACGATTATCCATGGGAACCTCCATTGGTTGAGTAGCCGTCTTTGTGGCTAACGAGTATGCAGGGTCGCCCCGTTACCTTACGGCTGGTTATTCTCATTGTGATATAATCCGGCTTCGCATCGTAGAACTTATTCAAGTGAGCTTCCTGTCGAATGCAGGAAGCGATTTTTGTCTAAGGAAAGATGCAGTCCAAAATGGAAAGGTGGTGTGGTTTTTGCCCAAGGTGGTATTAAGGCCTGGAGAATCCCAGGGTTCGCTGCTCAAACGCTTCCGCAAGAAAGTGGCGCGCAGCAAGGTGCTCAGCACCGTGCGCAAGAAACGATGGTTTATTTCGACCAGCGAGGAGCGCCGAATCGCCAAGCAAAAAGCGATCCGTAAGCAGCAGCGGCGCCTGACGGATAACAAAGGCAGAAGCAGGCAACCCAAGGCTCCGACAACCTTTCCAAGCAGAGGTTAAATATGGAAAAATAGCGAAACGAGAATTTCGCTATTTTCTTTGTGAGCCATGAAACAAAAGAGCGGGACCTAGGTCCCGCTCTTTTGTGTATAAAAACTTGGAGATAAAGGGACTACTTGCTCATGCTGAAGGACATGATCCACTCATAGACAACCATGAGCAGAGCGCCAGCAGAAGCAGCAGCAGCGGCGGCGGCGGCCCCACCCAAGATACCTGCGACCAAGCCACCGAGCTGGGCCACGAACAGGCCGCCGGCGGCTGCCGAGAAGGCACTCAAGGCGAGCGCAGCGATGAAGAATCCAGTGCGATCCTTCATGCCTGCGATGTAGAACAGGCCACCCAACACGGCCAACAGGGCCACGACGTCGGTGACGATCGTGGGCAGGCCGAGGTCGACGCCCAGGCCACCCAAGGCGCCCAGCACCACCCACACGACGAGGGCGATGATCCAGGCCCACTTACCAAGACTGCTTGTATCCATCTGTTCTCTCCTTATGAAAAATGATGATTGAGGTGCGGCAATCGCCGCTCACCCTAATTAACCCTTTACTCATATAGGGGTTGCGCTGCTTTTTGGCGGTTCTAATCTACTTGTGAAGTACGGAGCAATCGAAATAAAGTATGGGTGAAGAGGATGCTTGATAGAATGAAGTTCTAGGCCGCTTAAATTTGGAGGAAGCTATGTCCCGCGTAGTGCATTTCGAAATGGTGGGTGACGATACTGAGCGCATGGCCAAATTCTATTCCGACACTTTTGGCTGGAAAGTGCAGAAATGGGAAGGGCCGACGGAGTATTGGCTGGTGATTACTGGTGAGGATAGCAAACCGGGCATCAACGGCGGTTTTGGACGCCGCACCAAGCCGGATGAAGGCACGACCAATACCATCGAGGTAGAGGATGCCAAGGCAGCGGTGGCTACAGTCGAAAAGAATGGCGGTAAGGTGGTGAATGCTTTGCATCCGATCCCTGGTGTCGGTTGGCAAGCGTACTGCCAGGATACAGAGGGAAATCTATTCGGAATCCATCAGAACGATCTGAACGCGAAATAATGAACAAAACCACGGAAACACGGAAGCACGGAGCCTAAGAATAAATTCCGTGTTTCCGTGTCTCCGTGGTGAATCAGCTAGTAAATCACAGTTGCCAGCTATCGCCCCAATTATTAAGCACCGTCTGATAAACCGGATCTTCATAACGCGCTAAGCTGAACATTGGAGCATATTCCGGCAGGTAGGCGCCGACAATGTGCATTGCTAGCAGTTCGCCTAGGCCCGCCGCGGCCATGACCCCATAGCCGGACGCGGCGCCAATAATGTATGCACCGTTGACTGGAAGCGGCCCGGCAAGTGGGCGGTTTTCGCGAGTCTTTGTATAGTAGCCGCCATCGATTTGCGGCCGCGGCATTCGTTCGACGTAGGCACGGAATCCGGGCAGGATGCGCGCCAGGCCGCGCACAGCGAGCTCCGCATATAGCGGATCCTCCGGGATCGGGAAAGTAGCCTCGACCGGCTGATTATGAATATCCCAGAGAACGAGAATGCTCTGCGCTGCTCTATCTCCTTCGGGACGTGTGTGCGCACCGGATGGTAAGGTCTCGAGTAGCCAGGCAGCTTCAGGATCCCCAGCCAGCGTAGTGCGCTCGTCATCGTTCCACTCCAGCTTCTGCGCATCAGCGCATATGACCAGGGGTGCATCGCGGCCGAGCGCGCCGAGGTGGTCATTGAAGCTGGCTTTGAGGTGCAGCTCATTCGTAACCGGAATCTCTAAGCCGAGAAATTTTCCTACTTCAGCCAGATAGGGTCCCGCAGCATCGACAAAAACGGACGTTTCGATTTCGGTTCCATCCTGCAAAGCAACACGGCTGACTTTGCCGCCCGAGGTTTCCACCGCTGCCACGCGTCCGGTTTCCATTTTCAAGCCCGCAGCCTTGGCTTGCTCCAGCATCCACATGCCGTAGGTTTGGCCAGAGAGCCAGCCCGCGCGGCGTACATGCAGCGCGGCGACCGTGTCTTTGGACAGGTAGGGGAAATGCTTCGATATGAGAGCGGGATCCGCAAGCAAATCGGCGCCGTCGGAGCCTTCGAAGCCCTCGGCGCGATGGGGCTGGTAACTCGCACCGCTCGAGTGCTCGCGCAGCTCGCCCGCGCCGAGCGCGGAGGCTTCTTCAGCGGAGTTGTACAGCGACGATAAGGAGTTCGGGTCAGTGGTCACGTAGAGGTAGCCGCGTCGATTGAGGTTGAAGAGGTTATGGCTTTGGCGCGCCATGTCTTCCATTAGCGTAATGCTGCGGTTCATCAGGCGCACCATGCCATCGCCGGGGCCTGGCCACCAGTTGCGGTAGGCCTCGGTGGATTTATCGGACGTTAGAGTCAGTGGCGGGCGTTCGTCGACGAGCAAGATATTCGGCTGTTTGTGGACCACGGCCAGTTGGTATGCGGCGCTGATGCCCAGAATCCCTGCGCCGCAAATGGCGATATCGGCTTTGAGCTTAGGCATAAGTATTGATCGGATTTAGCTACCCGGCGGACGCCGGCTTATGTTCTTGAGCGGAGGACTTCCAGGCTCCCAATAGCAACGCGAGTTTGCTCTTCGGTGAGATTTCGAAGAGGCGCGCGCACGGACCATAGAGGGAAGCCATGGTGAGCGTGCAGCATTGCCTTGATATACGCAGGCCTGGAGGGAGCAGCATCCATCTTTTCTCGCAGAACGGAGACCTCTCCTTGCAGCGAAGCGACAGGGGTGCCGCGTTTATGCGCATCAAAAATGCCGCGCAACTGCGAAGACCAGAGGTTGGCGCCGGCGGTGATACAGCCGGCAGCGCCCACCGCCAACCCTGACCCGACCAATTTGTCACTGCCGACCAAGACCGCCCTGTTGGGCAAACCCTTTGCATATGCTTGCGCTGAATCCAGGCTTCCGCTGGAATCCTTGAGGCCGCCGAAGCGCGTTGGGAATGCGGAATTCAATCTTTGCAGCAGGTTGAGAGACAACGCAACCCCGCTGACCGCTGGAATGTGGTATCCCAAGAACCAGCGGCCTTCGGGAACGGATTTGTCAATGACTTGCGAGACCCAATCGAATAGACCGTCTTCGGTGGCATCGCGAAAGAAAAACGGAGGCAGCACACAAACGCCCTCATATCCTAGATCGAATGCGGTTTTTGTGAGCGCGAGCGTCTCGCTAAGACTGGGCGTGCCTGTGCCGGCCAACAGTTGGAAGCGTGGCGCTTCTTTTGCGCGCCATTCGGCTGCTGCCTTCCAGATTGCAGACCGCTCGTCCGGTGAGAATGATGGACCTTCGCCGGTAGTTCCCAGGATCAGGGCGCCGTGGCAACCGCGCTGGGCCAGGAAGGCGAGCAGAGTCGGCAACCCGGCGAGGTCAATTGCGCCTGTGGATTTGATTGGAGTGACCGCGGCGGCGTAGACGCCGGAAAGCGGATGGCTGGGCATGGGGCAATTATAAGAGGCGCTATTGACTGATTGCCAAGCAATACGGGATAATTCGCTTCCTTATTGTTGATTCCATAAGGGAAAGGAAAGTACTAATGAAAAGCAATTTCGTAAGACAAGCACAACTGTTTATCGCCCTCGGTCTGCTCCTGACAGCCTGCTCTGGCGGCGGAGGTGCAGCCGCCCCAAGCGATTGGGAGACTTTCGAAGGGGAAGGCTTTGCGTTCATGCTCCCCGCCACTTTCGAAGGCGGCGGAGACGAGCAAGATTTCGCTCAGGTAGCCCAGATGTTTCGCGACGCCGGGCAGGAGGGCCTGGCTCAGTCACTGGAGGCGAATGCCGGCTTCATTCTCTTGTATGCGGCCGACACCGAGATCAACAATCCAGTCCAGACGTACACCAATGTAAACGTGATCCGTGAGCAGAATCCAGCGCTCGAAAGCTACACCATTGAGGATTACGTGGATGCGTCTCTTGCCCAACTGAACGCCGTGGGCGGGATCGCCGTGGTGGGTCAACGCGCCGTCACCATCCCCGGGTTCGACGCCTATCTGTTGATCGAAGAGTTTGATCTGGCGGTACTGCTTGGGGCTGAGGGAACATCCAAGGCTGACCAGTACTTGTTGAAATCCGGGGACACAGTGTGGGTGATCACCTACACGACGGACATTAGTGAATACGATGCCCGCCATACGGATTTCGAAACCAGCGCGAAGAGCTTCACAGTCAAATAATAGTCCGCGGGCTCAAGAGACGG
>DATDRZ010000037.1:0-14606 GCA_035291465.1 Anaerolineales bacterium | reverse complement strand
TAAGATGATCTGACCAGCACCGACAGTATGCTCTTGCGAGCCAATGCGCACTCCGGCTTCGCCATCGAGCACGTGGACCAGCGCGTCATAGGGCGCGGTGTGTTCGCTTAGGCCTTCACTTGCGTCGAAAGCGAACAGGGTTACGGTGCCCGCGGGCTTATTGATCAGCGTGCGGCTGACGACGGCCTTTGGCTGAACGGCGATCATGGCTGCAAGGTCCTGCGGGCTGCTGGATAAATTTGAAACTTCTTCATTCATGCTTCACCTCGAGTTTGCCTCCTTTTTTCCAATACCTTGACAAAGCCGCCAATTCACACACAAAAATCTGATTTCGTTTAATAATGTGGTCATGCTCCTGCAAATGACTTCGTGCTTTTTTTGTCACCTCAATGCTAGTCAATCTCCAGCGATCTGGTCATCCTTGTATTCGATTTAATCGACACCATCAACACAACCTACACAATCGACACAAACGACATTTTCAACGTGAACGACGACATTTGCTCAATCGACACAGGGACGTTCGTGATTAACACACTACCACACTGACCACACCTACCACACTGACTACACCTACCATAGTGACCACATCCACCAAATCGCCTGGAGCTACCACATGTACACCTACCACAGCCAAACCCTGGAGCGGCCCTTTACACGTCTCCTCAAGTAGCTTCTTCGGTAGGGGCGAGGTCTCCTCGCCCTTATGACCTGAGGCAACGTATGCGTTGCCCTTAAGAGTTGGCTTTCAATGCCCAGTCCAAATCCTCGATCAGATCCTCGGCTGCCTCGATGCCCACCGATAGCCGCAGCAGATCCCGCGGCGTAGAGGGAGATTCGCCAGCCACCGAGGCGCGATGTTCGATCAGACTCTCGACGCTTCCCAGACTGGTCGCTTGCGTGAATAACTTGGTGCTGGACGCTAGCTTGCGGGCGGCTACTTCTCCGGCGGCCACCTGAAATGAGAGCATGGCGCCAAGAGGTAGGGGTTGTTCTGGCTTGGAGATTGCTTCGGGCGCTTCGCGCCCTCGCAAGGACGAGAGGTGCGACATCTGTTTGCGGGCGACGGTGTGGCCGGGATGATCCGGCAGGCCGGGGTAATTCACACGGCTGACGCCCGGGTGCGCTTTCAGGAACTCGGCGATTTGCAGCGCGTTGGCTGATTGGGCGGTGACACGCAGCGGCAGCGTGGCGAGGCCGCGGCGGATGAGCCAACAGTCGAAGGGCGAGGGCACCGCGCCAGCCAGGGTTTGGGCTTCGCGGAGGCGGGCGAAGAAGTCGTCTGTTTGTTTTACGATCACTGCGCCGCCGGTGACGTCGCTGTGGCCGCCGAAATACTTGGTGCTGGAATGCACCACGATATCCGCGCCCAGGCCTGTCCCAACCGAGCCGTCTTGCGGCAGAGCCTGCCCTGAGCGAAGCGAATGGGAGGGATCCAGCGGTCGCTGGAGGACCGGGGTGGCAAGGGTGTTATCGACGACGACTTTAGCGCCGGCGTCATGCGCCAGTGTGATGACCTCGGCGAGGTCGATGATCTTCATCATCGGATTGGTGGGCGTCTCCAGGTAAACGAGACGCGTGTTGTTGTGCAGCGCAGCGCGCACGGAGTCCAGGTCGTCGAAGGGCATGAAGGTGATCTCGAGGCCCCAGCGCAGCATGACTTTTTCGAGCATGGCGCGCGTGCCGTGGTAGATGTCCTCCGAGACGATGGCGTGGTCGCCGGGCTCCAGCGCCTGGAAGATGGCATGGATAGCAGCCAGACCGGAGGCGAAGGCCACGGCTGCTGCGCCGCCTTCCAGCATGGCGAGGGCGGTTTCGAGCGCTACGCGGTTGGGGTTCTCGCTGCGCCCATAGACGTAGCCGCCGGGGTAGCTGCCATCGGCAGCCCGCAAGTAGGTGGTGGAAAGGTGGATGGGCGCGGCAACCGCGCCGGTGGTGGGATCGGGTTCGTGGGCGGCGTGCACGGCAAGCGTCTGGATTTTCATGGGGCCTCACTATTCACAAACAAAACCACGGAGACACGGAAACACAGAGTCTAATTTATTCTTCTCTGCATTTCCTTGTCTCCGTAATTATTTGCTAGTTCAGAAATGAAGCGAATATTTTCCAGAATCCGATGATGCCGCCGACGATCATGCCGATGCCGGTGAGCAGGCTGGCGCCCCTGTAGTAAACGGAGGTGCCGCTCAAGATCTGATCCGTGGTTTCCCTTTGCAGGAAATCGTTGAGAAACAAAGCGCCGTTGATGGTCAAGACGACGCCGACGATGATGATCCCCGCGGCCAGCACCATCATAAACGGGCTCTGCCGCTTGGCGACGGTGCGGCCATGCCGGCCTTCGACGTCCTTGACCAGCTGCTCCGCTTTTTTCCATTCGATGTTGAGCTGCCGGCAGAGGTCGAGGATGATGTCATTGCGGTCTCTGTGCCGAGTCAATTCATTGATGATGAAAGCGGTGACCTGCTCTTGATTCATATTCTCCTCGTTCAGTTCAAGATACTCGCAAGGATCCTGCGGAAGCCGATGATGCCGCCGACGATCATGGCGGCGCCCGTGATCATGCTGCCAGCCGGGATCTGGATGTACTGACTGTACAGGAATTGCTCCAGGGGTTGCAACTGGGTCAGGTCCCAAAAATACATGGCGCCATAGGTAGTCAGCGCCAGGCCACCGAGGATGACGCTAAGCCCAAGCACCATCAGAAGCGGACTCTGGCGTCGCGCAATGGTACGTCCATGATAGCTTTCAACATCTTCGACCATCCTTTCCGCCTGCTTCCAGTCGATGTTCATGGCGCGGCAAAGGTCCAGGATGATGTCATCCCGATGACTGTGTTTGGCGAGTTCGTCGATGATGAAGGCGTGGGCTTGCTCTTGATTCATGGATTCATTTCATGTCACCACGAGCCAACGAGGAGTCCCTACCCCCGCACATCAATCGACACTTTCCACGTTCAGGGTCAAGGTTTGATTTTGATCCAGGGCAAGGACTTCAGGATTGGTTCCACTCCCAATAGCTGTTTCGGGGTAAAGAAATCGTGGGGTACACCGCGCACATCATCCAGCACAACCGGGCGCGCGTTGACATAGTTGGCATAAGTGGGCGGTATGGCTATTTTCCCTGTCTCGGGGTAATAGCGCCGCATGTTCTCGAGCTCATCGCCGAGCAGCGAGTCGCAACAGACAAAAGCGATCCTGGCGCAGCCCATGATGCGCAAGGCCAGCCCTACAGCAATGCGGATACTCATCTCTCTTGGGCGCAGGTCCAGGCATGACACATAGTCGAGCCACAGGCGAGTGGGGTGGTCTGGCAAGCAGAATTCGGCGTATCCGCGTCGGGGCAATATCGCTGGGATATCGGTGCGCGGGTAAAACATTTTCCCCTCGCATTGGTGGCCAGGGACGCCGCGCCCGTCGCAGCCGTCTTTCTGGAGCGAGTAGATCGGGTTAGAGAGTCCCAACTCCTGCACGACCCTGATCGCTCCATTCATTGTAATGATCGGCCCGGTGCCGAAGGTCCTGTCGGTAAGGTATTCAATGGTTGCGCCCAACCCGACGATCCATGCTGTTTCACCGGCGTGCTTCCCGCGTAGGACTTTTGCGGCGTCAAACAAGTCTTCCTCCAGGCCGAGCCTCGACCGTCTTGATCGGACAAGATTCCTTGATTATAAATGGGTAATTAATCAGGAATTTCAGTGGTCAGATCGAATGGATCCGGCGCTTACATTCTGCGCGGCTTTCCCCCGACAGGGTATAGCGGCTCGCTCGGAGCACGCACACCTTAGACGGCCTTGACCTTTAACTTCCCCTCGTCGTCCTCAATTAGCTCGCCGATCGGCATGGTGGTATCGTGTTCAAAGATGAGCAGCGCCTTGTTTTCCAGCGCCCATTGCTGCCAGGTGCCTTTGGTGCGGATGTTCTCCAGGGGCTCGACGTCGTAAGCGGTCACCCAGGCGCGGCGCTCGAAATGCACGGCGAAGCTGGCGAGATCGTTGACGTAGAGCAGCGGACGGTCGCCGGTTTCGACGACGACGACCTGCAGCCCGCGGGTGTGGCCAGGCGCGACAGCGCAGCGCACGTCTTTGGTGACCCGTGCGTCGCCGTGCAGCAGGCGGAATTTACCCGCTTGCCAAATAGGCACGTAATTTTCGGGGAGGTATGTGGCCCGCGTGCGGTCGTCCGTATGCATGGCGTCGGCAAATTCCAGGCGTTGCAGCCAGTATTCGGCGTTGGGAAAAGCGGGCACGAGTTTCCCGTCTTTGAAAGTGGTATTGCCACTGCAGTGATCGGAATGCAGGTGTGTGTCGATGACGATGTCCACGTCTTCGGGTTTGACGCCGTGTTTGGCTAAGTTCTCGAGCAGGGTGCCATCTGGATATTGCAAGCCCCATTGGCGGATGGCTTTGTCGTCCAGTTTGTCGCCCAAGCCGTTATCCACGAGGATAGTCTTGCCCTCCGAGAATATCAGCAGGCAATTCATGCACATGGGTAGCAGGTTGTTTTCGTTGGGCGTCTGGACGCGGCTCCACAGGACCTTGGGAACTAACCCGAACGGACCCCCGGGGTCAGCCCAGGAGGTGCCGGCGGGGATGATGTGCCATTCAACGTTCATCGTCATTGCGAGGAGGCGTTTTTGAGCCGCTGCAGCGGCGAAAGCCGACGAAGCAATCTCCTAGCCGGATAAAAACCTTACCCGCGTTTTTTGCGTCTGCGCCTGCGTTTGCCGCCAGATGCCGTCCCACCTCCTGGCATGACAGGCTCTTTCTCTTCGACCACTTCTGGAGGTACGCCTTCAGCGGCGGCTGCGGGAATGGGAGTCGCCGCGGGCAGAGCGGCGGCGCGGGCGGTCTGGCCGATGGGGCCGGGTTGGAACACGAACATGCGGTTGACCAGGCTGCTGCGCATGTCTGCGAACAAATCCTGGAACATCTTGTAAGCCTGGGACTTGTATTCCACCAGCGGGTCGCGCTGCGCATAGGCTTCCAAGCGGATGGAGATGCGCAGCGCCTCCATCTTTGTCAGGTAATCGATCCACAGTTCGGAGATCACGCGCAGCAGGAGCTGGCGGTAGCTTTCAGTGAGGCCGCGCTTTCCGAGACTCTGGATGGCTTTCGCTTTGGCGTCAGCGTCAACCGAACTAAGCGGGCCACCGTTGAGGCTTTCGAAGGCATCGGCGCCTAGCGCTTCTTTTAACAGCGCCCGGCCCGCCTCGTTCACGTTTTCGAGAGTGCCGGATGCCATGCTGTCCCAGGCGCCCTGACCCCAGATGGCCTGCATCGCCTTCTGGGCGTTCTTCAGGTGGGCTAGCACTTTTTCGGTGATCTCTTCCGCGTCCAGCTTTTCCAGGAATGAGGCAGCGTAATAAGGGAAACTCAAGCGCTTCTTGCGTTGTACGATCTGGCGATGGGTCTTCTTATCGAAGGCAGTCGAGCGCGTTTCGGGCATGGCGAGCAGCGCGTTGAGCAGATGGCCGTCATGCAATTGCCCTTCGACTTTACCAAGAGTCTCGGCAAGTTCTTTGGCGATCTGGCCGTCACTGTTGGTGCCGATGAGGCGCTCGCGCCGTTGAGCGAATTCGTCGCGCACCACCTGGAATAATTTCTCGCCGATCTGCTTCCATTCTTCTTTGGCGAGCTCATCCACTTCCAGGCCGACTTCGGTCTCCAACCTGCGCTCCAGCGCGCCGATCAAACGCAGCACAGCCTGGGCGCGCAACGTCTCCTCGACGCGGTCGTGGATGAGATCGGCAGCTTTGGCGGGGTCGGCGCGTAACAACTTCTGCTCATCGTTGCCAAGTTTCAGCGGCAGATGCAGCAATCCGCCAAGCTCGTTCACCAGTTCATTCGCAGAGCGTTGCTGTCCCTCTTCTTCAAGGCGCAAGCCTTGCAAGAAGGTGTCCAGCGTTTCGAGCGTGCTGTCCATCTGCTGTTCTAAGCGCTCTTCGTTGCTCTCGAGCAAATCCTGCAGACTGTGCAGCAGGTGTGCTTCCTCTGTTTGCAGCGCCTGGCTGGCTACATCCAATAATGCGGTGTGCGCCTGCGCGACCGTGCTGATCCTTTGCTCTTTGAGATGATCGATGAGTGTTTGCAGCGTGAACGATGGCACCAGCACGCGGTTAACCATCAGCGTCGGTTGGATCTGCTCCAACCAGGCCAGCAGTTTCCAGGGACCAACGACATCCTCGAGCGCGATGGGAACGCGCAAACGCACTTCTTCTTCCAGCATTCCGACCACATCTTCAGTGAGGTCCTCTTTGGTCATGATGCGATCGCGCTGCGCGTAAATGGTGGCGCGCTGTGTGTTCAGCACATCGTCGTATTCCAGCAGGTGCTTGCGGGCGTCGAAGTTGGCGCCTTCGACGCGGGTCTGTGACTGCTCGATGATGCGCGTGACCAGGCCGTATTCCAGCGGCACCGAATCGTCCATGCGCATGCGCTGCATGGCGGCCTCTACCTGGGCGCCGCCGAACAGGCGCATCAGATCGTCTTGCAGCGAGAGATAGAAACGCGAAGAGCCCGGGTCGCCCTGGCGGGCGGAGCGGCCGCGCAGCTGGTTGTCGATGCGCCGCGCTTCGTGGCGCTCGGAGCCGATGACATGCAGCCCGCCTAGTTCCTTCACTTTGGCCATCTCGTCCACGGATTTCAGGAAATATTGGATCTCGGCTTTGTAGATGCCGTAATCATCGGGGTTCAATTTGAGGATGGCTTCCTTCTGCTCCTCGAGCGTCATGTTCGATGGTTCGAGGTGGCCGGCTTTGCGCAGCACACGGCTAACGGCAGAGAGCACCTCTTCGGCGATCTCGCCGCCCAGTTTGATGTCCACGCCGCGGCCCGCCATGTTGGTGGCGATGGTGACCGCGCCGTAGGCGCCGGCGCCCGCGATGATCTGGCTTTCTTCGGTGTGCTTGCGGGCATTCAGCACATTATGTGGAACGCCGCCCTGCAGGACAGCCGCCAGCCGCGGACCGTGTTCGGCTTCCAACCCTAATATGGTCAGCAAACGCGGCAGATTTTCCTCACTTTGCAGATTGAGATTGATGCCCATGTCGCGGGCATGCTGGCGCAGGTCGCCAGGGGTCAGCTTCTCCAGCGGCTCATAGAGTGGTTGAAGCTCCGGGATCACAAAGCCATCATCCGCCTTGTTGTTCTTCTCCAGCCAGACATCCCGCAGCATGACGGTTTGAAGTAGCTTCTGGATGTTTTCGGGGCGCAGACGGTTGGAGATGAAATCGGAAAGCTCGACCGATGTGGTGCCTACCAGTATCGGGCGGCCGATCACGTGAATGGCAACAATCTCTTTGATCAGGGCGCGCAGCTTGGCTTCAACGGTGCGGTAGACCACATCGGGGTAATCCTTGCGCTTCCAGAGCGTTGGGAGGTTCATCGGATCATCTTTTCGAGTGTAATAAGTAACCTTGTAGCCGCGCGCGTCGTTGCCCTCGATTTCTTCGAGTTCGGAGTCTGGGCGGGAGGCGTTGTATTCCAGGTTGGAGGGCAAGGCAACCACGTCCAATTTGTAGATCTTGTCGAACTCCTCGGCCTCGGTGAGGGCAGTACCAGTCATACCGGCGAGCTTCTCATACATGCGGAAATAATTCTGGATGGTGATGGTGGCATAGGTGACGTTTTCCGCCTCCACCTTGACGCCTTCCTTGGCTTCCACGGCCTGGTGCAAACCGTCGGACCAGCGGCGCCCGGGCATCAGGCGCCCGGTGAACTCGTCAATGATAATGACTTGCCCGCCTTGCACCAAATAATCCTTGTTGCGCTTGAATAGATACTGGGCGCGCATGGCCTGCTCAATGAAGCCCAATAGCCGGGCTTGTTCCGGGCTAATATCCTCGGGGCGCTCGGGATCGCGGAGCGCGGTGCCCAGCAGCTGCTCGATGTGCGTCTCGCCGATCTCGGTGGGCGTCACAGTGCGGTCTTTTTCGTTAACTTCGTAATCTTCAGGGTTTAGCCGCTTTACAACTTCGGCAACGCGCTTATAGTGTTCTGATTCATCGTGGGCGGGGCCGGAGATGATCAGAGGAGTGCGAGCTTCGTCGATGAGAATGTTATCCACCTCGTCGATGATGGCGTAGTAATGGCCGCGCTGGACGGCTTCGCCCAGGCGCATCTTCATGTTGTCGCGCAGATAGTCGAACCCGAATTCATGGTTGGTGCCATAGGTGATGTCGGCGGCGTAAGCCTGGGTGCGAGGAACCTGCACCAACTGGTGTTGGTCTTCGTGGGTGGATTCCTTCTTGAGGTCGACCCGGTAGCCCAGGCGCCCGGCTTCGGTGCGCGAACCCGCTTGCAGAACCCCTACGCTCATTCCGAGCAGGTCATAGATCGGCGCCATCCAGCGGGCGTCGCGCCGCGCCAGATAATCGTTCACGGTCACCAGGTGCACGCCGCGGCCGGTGAGAGCGTTTAGATACAGGGGCATGGTCGCAACCAGGGTCTTGCCCTCGCCGGTGCGCATCTCGGCGACCTTGCCTTGGTGCAGCGCCATGCCACCGATAAGCTGCACATCATAGGGCCGCAGGCCGATGCTGCGCTTGCTGGCTTCGCGGACGGCGGCATAAGCCTCGGGCATTATTTCGTCCAGGCTTTCGCCTTTGCCCAAGCGTTCGCGGAACTCCGATGTCTTGGCGCGCAGCCCTTCGTCTGAAAGGGCCTCGAATTGCGGTTCCAGCCCGTTGATGTAATCGACCATTTCAGAATAGGCTTGAATGGTTTGTTTGGTAGGATCGCCCCCGATGAATTTGGCGATATTTTTCAGCATTCTATGACGACTCCAGCGGCAGGTTATATCTGACCGCGGGCGATTATAGCCTTTTTAAAGAGGAAACCACGGAGGCACGGAGACAATAAGGGTTTTTATATTATTTAACTCTACGTGCTCCCTGCCTCCGTGTTCCCTTATCTTCCTACTTGTCTACTATTGGCTTAAAACATTCATTGTTTTAAGGTTCGTTTATATGACGCGGGAGACCTGAATGCTATAATCCAACTTGTCCAGTCATCGCATAGAAAAATGAATATAGACAATAAGAGTTTTCTTATTAATCTTCCTTCTTTAATCCTTCATCCTTCATCCTTCATCCTTACCTTCTAATGTCTTTCGTTCATCTCCACGTCCATACCGAATATTCGCTGCTGGATGGCTTCAGCAAGATTCCTCGGCTCATCGAGCGCGCCAAGCAATTGGAGATGCCGGCGCTGGCCATCACCGACCACGGCGCGTTGTACGGCGTAATAGAGTTTTTCGACGCAGCCAAAGAATCCGGCATCCACCCCGTGATCGGGGTGGAAGCTTATCTGGCTTCGCGTAGCATGAAAGATCGCGACCCCGAGGAAGACAAGAAGTCTTCGCACCTTCTCTTGCTGGCCGAGAACATGACGGGCTATCAAAACCTGCTCAAGATTGCTTCTGCTGCGCAGTTGGAGGGGTTTTATTATTTTCCACGCATCGATCGCGAGTTCCTGGCCGTTCACTCCGAAGGGCTGATCGCCACCACGGGCTGCTTGTCTGCCGAGGTGCCGCGTGCCATCCTGCGCGAGAATCTGCCCGAGGCCAAAGCCAAACTAGATTGGTATTACGAGGTCTTTGGTCCTGACAATTTCTTTTTTGAACTTCAGCACCACGAAATCCCTGAGCTTCATTCAGCGAACAGAACTTTGCGTGAATTGGGGCAACACTATCAGGCTCGTTACGTGGCGACCAATGACGTTCACTACGTGAATCAGGCCGACGCCCGGTTGCAAGACATCCTGCTGTGCGTGCAGACGGGCAGCCTGTTTACCGAGCCGCGGCGTATGCGCATGTCAGGCACCGATTTTTACCTGCGCAGCGTACAGGAGATGGAATCCCTGTTCGCCGAGGTGCCCGAATCCTTGTCGAATACCCTGCTGATCGCCGAACGTTGCCAGGTCGACCTGGGGCGCACCGGCTACCACCTGCCGAAGTTCGAGGTTCTCGAAGGTTACACCACGACAACCTACTTGCGCGAATTATGCGAGGCTGGATTGCTGCGGCGTATTGGTGACCGCGCCATGGATGAGGCTGTCCGTGAGCGCTTGGATTATGAGCTTGGCGTCATCGACAAGATGGGCTTCAACGCCTATTTCCTCATTGTCTGGGACCTGTGCCGCTATGCCAAAGAGCAGAACATTTGGTACAACGCCCGCGGCTCCGCCGAAGGCTCCATGGTTGCGTATGCCCTGGACATAACCCTCTTGAACCCTCTCGATCATGGGCTCATTTTCGAACGCTTCCTCAACATCGACCGTATCAGCATGCCCGACATCGATCTCGACTTCCAGGACGACAAGCGCTCGCGCATGATGGAATATTGCACCCAGAAATACGGTGAAGAAATGGTCGCCGCCATCATTACATTCAACAAACTGAAAGCCCGCGCCGCGGTGCGCGATGTTGGCCGTGTGCTGGATGTGCCGCTTGGCGAAGTAGATCGAGTGGCGAAGCTAATACCCAACATTCCGGGCAAGCCGGTGACCATTGCCGAAGCCCTTGAAACGCAGCCGGACTTCGCCGCCGAATACAAAAGCAAGTCTTACGTTAAAGAGCTGATCGACACAGCCCAGCAAATGGAGGGCGTGGTACGCGGCGCGGGTACTCATGCTGCCGGCGTGGTCATCGCCGATAAACCCATCATCGAGTACGTGCCCCTAAACCGCCCCACGGGCAACAATGCGGAAGAGACACCCATCAAAGTGCTCACCCAGTTCGAAATGTCGACGCTGGAGTCGCTCGGCTTGCTCAAGATCGATTTCCTCGGTTTGTCCACGCTCACGATCATGGAGCGGGCTTGCGCGCTGATCAAAGACCGCCATGGCGTGAGCCTTGACCTGTACAACATTCCGCTGGACGACCCTGCGGTGTATGAGATGCTGGGGCGCGGCGAGACAGCGGGTGTGTTCCAGTTCGAAGGCGCGGGAATGCGCCGCTGGATGATGGCCATGAAGCCGACTTCGCTGGCGAATGCCGTGGCCATGGTAGCTCTGTTTCGACCCGGTCCCATGGAGTTCATTCCCAAATATATCGATCGCATGCACGGCAAGGAAAAGGTGAGCTTCGCTCATCCTGCTCTTGAAAGCATTTTCGCCGAAACTTATGGCATCGCCGTCTATCAGGAACAGCTTATGTCCGCCGTCATGCAAGTGGCGGGCTACTCCGCCGCCGATGCCGATGATCTGCGCAAGGCCATTGCCAAGAAAATTGAGACCAAGCTGAAGAAACATCGCAAGAAATTCGTGGCCGGCGCGGTGAAACAAGGCATCGATGAGACCACGGCTGACGGGATTTTCGAGGACTGGGAAAATTTCGCCCGCTATGGATTCAACAAGGCGCACGCCACCGACTATGGCGCGCTTGCGGTGCAAACCGCTTATCTTAAACTGCACTATCCCGTCGAATACATGACCGCGCTGCTTTCCGTGACGCAAGGCGACACAGATAAGGTTGCGTTCTATGTGGCCGACTGCCGCCGCATGGGCATTGCGGTCTTGCCGCCAGACATCAACGCCAGCCTGTGGGGATTCGCCATCCAGGATCTGCCCGAAGGCGCCGCTATCCGTTTCGGGTTGGGCGCCATCAAGAATGTAGGGCAGGGGGCAGTGGAAGCTATTTTGGCTGGGCGCGGCACGCGGCTTTTCGACAGCCTGGTTGAACTGACGCGCCGGGTCGACCTGCGCCAAGTTGGCAAGCGGCCTTTGGAATATCTCACCAAAGCAGGGGCAATGGACGCGCTGGGCAGTCGGCACGCCATTCTCGAGGTGCTCGATCAGATCGTCGCCATGAGCGCGGCGCATTTCCAGGCCAAAGACGTTGGGCAGCTTACCTTCTTTGAAGGTGGCGCTGGCGCTGGGCCCGAGATCGCGTTGGCCGCAAAAGAAGATGAGCACGAAGCCTTCCGACGTGAACGCCTGAACTGGGAGCGCGAACTAATCGGTCTATACGTTTCAGATCATCCGCTGAACCCAATGATCGCTGAACTCACCACCGTCGTTACGCATTTCTCGAGCCAGCTTTCTGTTGTCGAAGGCGAGGAGAGGGTGCGAGTGGCTGGATTAGTGAAGAGCTTCCGCAGCTTTCCAACCAAAAAGGGCAAGATGATGGCTTTTGTCGCCATTGAGGATCCGCAGGGTGTCATCGATTTGGTTCTCTTTCCCAGTACCTGGGAGCGCTACAGCGGTTTGGTGCAGCTGGATAAACTCATCGTGGTTGAAGGACGCATGGATAGCCAGAATGGCGAAGGCAAGGTCCTGGCGGATAGGATCGATAATAAATTGAGTGTCACGGTTCCAACGGAGCCGGGGAGCATGGGGGCGGAGGGGCAAGGGAGTAAGAGTGCTGGAGAGCCCGAGGTTTCAAATGCCGGAACGCCTGTGAGCAAGCTGGCTACGATAAAGGAGGACCGCAAGCCTTATTCCCCACGTCACGTTGAAGAACTGGCCGACTTATCCCTCAACGATATTCCTGAGCCGCCGGATCTATTCCCGCCTGATTGGGAATTGTCCGTAGACGATCATTTCCCGTTGGTGGGCGAAACCCATTCGGAACCGGAACCATCAGCTGAGACCAATTCCATTCCCGTCGCTATTGAGGAATCTGAGTCGGTCGTTGCCGCTTCTGAAGGCGAGAATGGCGAACAAGCTCCGAGCCTGCCCACAAACTCGGTAACCAACGAGATCAGCGCAGGGTTAGGCGCCGTGGTCAGCCCTTCGCCGCGCGAAGTTGGTGTACCCTTCGTGCCGCCGCGTCCCGCGCCGCGCGGCAGCGAGCGACAGCCGCGCATGCTCACCATCTACCTACGCAGCAAGGGAGACAAGGCGCGCGACATCCTGGCCATCCGACGCGTGCATGGCGCGCTGATCTCGTACCCGGGTGTCGATCGCTTTGCCTTCTACGTTTTCGAGGGCCGTAACGGCTATCTGCTCGACTTCCCCAATGACTCCACAGATCTCAACGAAGGTTTGATTGCGCGATTGGAAGAAATGGTGGGGGCTAATAATCTGCGAATTGAGCCGATTTTGTTGCACTAGTTTGCGCACGCTTATAGGAATACGATAACGGGGGAAAATCTTGTAACCTGAACTTTTTTCATTTGTCCCAATTTTGAAAAATCGAATATATTGATTTTCAAGTCATCCGATCTCATGCGATCTGGGCACGCCGCATGATCGGAATTATCAACCTGTCATGCCGCGCCAATTCTCGTCTGTTAGAATGCGACACAGAGAAAATGATTACACAAACGTTGCGCTAATCACTTTGCAAAAAATGAGACCCTCATGGCAAAGATAAACCGAATTGGTGTTCTGACTTCAGGTGGGGACGCCCCCGGCATGAATTCCTGCATCCGCGCCGTGGCGCGCACCGCGCTCTTCAATGGTTGCCAGGTTTACGGCATCCGCGAAGGCTTCGTCGGCCTGTTGCGCGGCGACATGCTGCCATTGGCGCCACGTGATGTGGGCGGCATCATCCAGCGTGGCGGCACCATGCTGGGAACGGCGCGCTCGGAAGATTTCTATGAAGAGAAAGGCCAGCTTGAAGGCGTGCGTATGCTGAGCGAGAATGCCATCGATGCTCTGGTCGTCATCGGCGGCGATGGTTCGATGCGTGGCGCCCGGGCGCTGGCTGCCAAGGGCGTGCAGGTGGTCGGCATCCCGGCCAGCATCGACAATGACATGTGGGGTACGAATATGGCAATTGGGGTTGACACAGCGCTCAATACACTGAGCGACGCTATCGACAAATTGCGAGATACGGCGTCATCCCACCGGCGCGCTTTCCTTATTGAAACCATGGGACGCAATTGCGGATATTTGGCGCTGATGGCAGGCGTTATTGGCGGCGCCGAAGTGATCCTGATCCCCGAGGCGGAGATGACGATTGCGGAAGTGGCTGGTAAGGTGGAAGACGCTTACAAGCGTGGAAAGACCCACTCGATCGTGATCGTTTCCGAAGGCGCTAGCATTAGAACAACGGACCTCTCCAAAGCGCTTGACGCAATGAAAGTCGGCTTTACCACACGAGTGACCATTCTTGGTCACATCCAACGTGGCGGCCGGCCTTCGGCATTTGATCGCTTGTTGGCAACGCGACTTGGTGTAAAGGCTGTTGATGGCTTACTAGCCGGACACAGCGATGTGATGTATGGACTGAGCGGCCGCGCCATCGAGCCGGTTCCTTTATCGGAGGTCGTCAGCCGCCAGCGAGAAGCCAACCTGGAATATTATGAAATGGCGAAGATGCTTGCTTTCTAGCGCATTCTGATTCCACTATCAAGCGAATGGCACTTTAGCAACAAGCGTTAGTTTTTTTTCGTTGCCAGAGAAATGTAATCAAAAACGGTCCTGTGATTCGTAAATACGAGCATCTTGGGGCCGGCTTTCAGGACATTTCCCCTTTCCTCTCAACAACCCGGAGGTGCCAGGTTCAACCAAACTAACTCTTCGCGATCACAATCACTTTATCTTCCGCAGCTAGCGTGACCATCTCCGACTTGCGCGGATTGGTATGCACCCCATAGGATTGGGTGGAATCGCCAGCTTGCGACGTGAGACGGTAACCGATAGCGGTTTCGCCCCTGCGCCT
>DATDRZ010000036.1:0-3171 GCA_035291465.1 Anaerolineales bacterium | reverse complement strand
AACGCACGCCAATGATTGACGATGCGTAGGATCTCGCTCTCCGCCAAAAATGCGCCTTGCAGGCGCACCGGGGCAGGCGCATCCGGCGGCTGGAAGAGCATGTCGCCGCGGCCCAGCAGGCGCTCAGCGCCGGGTTGGTCCAGAATCACGCGGCTATCGGTGCCGGAGGCAACGGCGAAGGCGATGCGCGCCGGGAAATTGGCTTTGATCAAACCGGTGACCACGTCGACCGATGGGCGCTGAGTTGAGATCACCAAATGGATGCCGGTGGCGCGGTCTAATTGCGCCATGCGGGTGAGCAGGCGCTCGGTCTGGTCCGGCGCCACCATCATCAGGTCAGCCAATTCGTCAATGATCACCATGAGGTAAGGGAGGATCTCGCCGCCATTGTTCTGTGCGTGGGCGTTGAAATCTGTGATGTGGCGGGCGCCCACCTTGGCGAACTTCTGGTAGCGCTTTTCCATTTCGTGTGAGATCCACTGCAGAATGCCGACCACGCGATCGATCTCTACGATCACTGGTGTTAACAAATGCGGTACGCCGTTGTAGCCGGTGAGTTCGACGCGCTTGGGGTCGATCATGATCAGGCGCAACGTTTCGGGAGTGTTGTTCATCAGCAGGCAGCAGATCAAGGCGTTGACGCACACCGATTTGCCGGAGCCGGTGGCGCCGGCAATGAGCAGGTGCGGCATGGCAGCCAGGTCGGCGGCGACGGCGTTGCCGGCTACGTCCTGCCCCAGGGCAAAACGCAGCGGGGATTTCAGGCGGCGGAAAGCTTCGCTTTCCATCACATCGCGCATCGCTACGCGCCCAATGGTCTCATTGGGAACTTCGATGCCCACGAAACCTTTGCCGGGCACCGGCGCTTGGACGCGGATGCGCGAGGCGGCCAGCGCCAGCGCAAGGTCATCCGCCAGCGCGGCGATCTTGCCCACGCGCACGCGGGTGCGCCCGCCGCGGGTCTCGACGAAGTCGGGCTCGACGCCGAACTGGGTAATGGTGGGACCGCGATTGATCTCCACCACGTGCGCCGGAGCGCCAAAGGATCGCAGCGTCTCTTCGATATGGGCGCCGCGCTGCCTTTCATGCGCTTCGTTGTAAGCCAGCTTGTCGCCGGGGTCGAGCATGTCTTCCAGCTTGGGGAGCACCCAGGCGGGTTGCTGGGGTGTGGGCTCGATCTCTTCATTGAGCTGCTCGAATTCTTCTTCGAGCTCGGCGGGCGGTTCGGCTGGACCCGCGGCTTCAATGGCGCGCGCCGCGGTGATGTAATTGGGTTCAGGTGTATAGGATTGGACCGGAGCGCGTGCCAGCTCGCGGCGTTCGCGCACGTTCTGAATGAGTAAGGTAATCCAATCGAAGAATGTAAGCGGGGAAAATTCGAAGGTGAGCGAGATGGCAACCAGCAACCAGGCGGCTGCCGCCACCCACATGCCCACGGAACCCAGGCCTTCATGCAGCCAAATATAGAATGCGGCGCCCAGGCTGCCGCCACCCTCGCCGGCCGCGGCCATGGCGCGGGCAACGTCGACGTTCTCGGGGAACGAGAAGGCGTGCAGCAGGAGTTGCAGAGCGCCGAAGAGCAGCGCGGCGCCGATCAGCGGGCGCAGCTTGAATTGCGGGACGCGGCTGAAGTTTCGCAGCACAAGCCAGAGGCCCAGCACCATCAAGGCGAACAAGAATACGTAGAGCCCCCAACCCAGGGCGCGGCGCCAGAAGCGGACGTAGGCATCACCGGTGACACCCGGTGTGCCAATGATTACCATCAGCAGTGTAAGAGCGGCGAGGAGCGCAATGAGCACGCCCAGCGCGTCGAGCTTGCGGTCGGGCGAAATGCCCTGCCAGAAGTTGACGATGGCAGGCCAGACGCGTGGTTGCGCGGCTATCTTACGTTTCGGTGTGCCCGGTTTACGAGGGCGAGTCATGGTTTTCGGCATCGAATCGAGTATAGCAGAGGCGTCGGTTTTTCCTTTTAACCATAGAGGCGCAAAGACCCACAAAGATATTTATTATGTCATTTTGAGCAAGCCAAGGCAGGTCCATTCGCTTCGCTCAGGATAAACTCCGCCACCGTGCGCCAGCGAAGAATCGCCATAGGGATTGTTTAATAAGCACACCTGTTGAAACATATTGCCCAAAGCATATCGCTTCTCACTAACCTGATAGTTGTCAGAGTCTTGAGCGACCCTTCGCTTACGCCAGACTGCGAGCAGTCTGGCTGCTCAGGGTGACAAAACCGAAGCGGTGGCGAATCCCCAATCTGCGCCTTTACTTGACACAAGGCGACAGAAAAAGGGAAAGGCGAAGTGCGCTTCGCCTTTTCCGTCATTGCGAGC
This sequence comes from Anaerolineales bacterium, assembly GCA_035291465.1. Taxonomy (GTDB): domain Bacteria; phylum Chloroflexota; class Anaerolineae; order Anaerolineales; family UBA11579; genus JAMCZK01. The sequence goes on along the minus strand of DATDRZ010000036.1, from coordinate 838 downwards.
GAGCTACCCTCCACAGGAGGTGGCAAAGCGTGGCAATCTCGAATATGAAACCGCGCTCCGAATTCAGCCGGTCGTACGTCGAGCCAAACAGGTAATGGAGTTGGTTCTTCGAGATTGCTTCGTCCGCTTGCGCCGCTTCGCGTCGCAATGCTTCCCTCGTCGCCGCAAAGCGGCTCGCTCGGGACAGGCTCTCGCAAGGACGACTAAGAAGATCTCTTGGACTTCCTTGACAAACCGCCTTCATCAGCCACGAAAAATGCCGTTTTGTGTAATTAATTGACCTCGCAATCCTTTGTCAATGTGCAATCTTGTCAACTTGCAACGATGGTCTCCCCAAAATTGCACATTGCCCATAGCAGGTGGTCCGAAGAAAACCATTTCAAGTCAAGTAATGATGACCCCACCCCCTGCCTTCTGCCTTCTACCTTCTACTCCACATTACAATACGACTCGAATAGTGAGGAAACTTTGTTTGAATTTGTATTCCTAGGCACCTCGGCGTCCGCGCCGTCAATCCATCGCGGACTTTCCGCGCACCTGGTAAAGCACAATGAGCATCGCTTCCTGGTGGATTGCGGCGAAGGCACGCAACGCCAGATCCTGAAATCGGGACTGGGCTTCAAGCGGCTCAACCACATCCTGCTCACCCACGGGCACCTAGACCACATCCTTGGGCTGGCCGGACTGTTCTCTACGTTGACGCGCTGGGAAACGCTGGAGGATGTCGAGATCCTGGCAGGCGCCTGGACGCTGGAGCGCGTGGACGCGCTTCTTTACGGCGTGCGTGTCATCGGCAAAGGCGAAAGCCCTGTCAAGGTCACCCTGCGCGCCATCGATC
>DATDRZ010000035.1:0-47172 GCA_035291465.1 Anaerolineales bacterium | reverse complement strand
CCGTTCGCCACTAAAAGTCATCGTATTGCTACAATAACTTCTCGTTCGACTTGCATGTATTAGGCACGCCGCCAGCGTTCATCCTGAGCCAGGATCAAACTCTCCGCAAAAAACTTTCATGCACACGAGGTGCATTAGGTTTCGAATTGATTTGCGGTAAAGTAATTAACGCAAGCTTGTTTCTAAACTTCTTATCACTATTCAGTTGTTAAAGTCCGGCGCATGCACAGGGGCGGGATTCTACCACCCACTATCGACCTGTCAAGCTCGATAGACGACAAAAACCCAGATGCCATTCTCGATGGTCATCGGTTCGGCATTGTGCTGCGGCTAAATTGTAAGGGATCTTTGTTGCGGGGATAGATCCTATAATGCTTTGCTCCTACATTATAGCCTGTCTGACAAAAGCGTCAAGGGTGAGAAACAAGGACGAAGATGAAGGATGAAAGGGGTGAACTGTGCTAGTCGTCAATCTTAAGACAAGCTCTGCCGCCCCGCCAGCGCCCGTATCAGGGTGCTCTGGTCCGCGTATTCCAGATCCCCGCCCATGGGCAGACCACGCGCCAGGCGGCTTAGGCGGGAGCCCGTAGGCGCCAATTGCTGTTGCAGGTACATGGCTGTGGCGTCGCCTTCCATGCTGGGGTTGGTGGCCAAGATAATTTCCTGCACGCCGCCAGCCCGCACTCGGTTCAATAGGTCGGCAATTTTCAAGTCATCCGGCCCGATACCTTCTATTGGCGATAGCGCACCGCCGAGAACGTGGTACAGGCCTTTGTAGCCACCGGTGCGCTCCAATGCCAGCACGTCCAATGGCTCTTCAACCACGCAAATGGTAGTGCGATCGCGATCGGAACTGGCACAAATCGGACACAATTCCTGACCAGCCGTGGTGATGTTGAAGCAGATCTGGCAAGTCGCAGTGCCGGCGCGCAAGTTCGCCAGCGAGGCCGAAAGTTCCGCTGACAAGCCGCCGTCCACGCGCAACAAGTGGAACACGAGTCGCGAGGCCGTCTTGGGCCCGATACCCGGCAACCGGGATAGGGCATCGATTAATCTTTGAATGGGTTCAGGGAGCAACAAATATTGCCTCAATTATTCAATCAGGTGTAACCATTTACAACAAAGGTAGAAAGAACACAAGATTTTTAATTAATACTATGCGATCTTTGTGTCCCATTCGCTCGCTCAAGGCAGGGTTCGTGTTGTAAGATTTTATAAACCCAGGCCACCCGTCAACGGACCTAATCTTTTCTTCGCCAACTCGCGAGATTCATTGAGCGCGTTGTTGAGCGCCTCCAGCAGCAATTGATTTAGCCGATCCGCGTTTCCCGACGTTAGCAAGTCGGGGTTGATCTCGAGATTTGTGACGCGCTGATCCCCAGTTATCGTCACCGTGACTGCACCTTTCCCCACCTCAGCAACAACCATTTCTTTGGCCAGTTCATTTTGCGCTTCGACCAATTCGCCTTGCATTTGGCGCAAGTGTTTAAGCATTCCAGCCATGTCACCTAAATTGGGCATCTTGTCCATTGAACACTCCTGTGTCTACTCGCCTTTTCCCAAGTCAGTTTTGTCCACAATCTCTCCACCGAGGCGTACGGCGGCTGCGACCATGCCGGAACTATCCAGCCCGGGTGGCAGTTCGCCCGTCTTGCCGCTGGCCAGGAAACAGCTTACGTCCAGTCGAGTACCCAGTATTCGGTCCACTGCAGCTTGCAGAGTTTCGACGTTCTCGCTTTTTTCCATCTTTTCCTTCAAGACTTCGCCGCCAAATCCCAGGAACAGGGTAGACCCTCTAACCTCGCGCATTTTGATCGAATTCAACAATGCGTTTAATTGCGGATCGCGCGACTTTACTTCGTCTTTGACCCGCAGCCATGCTTGATTATCCAGTTGAACCTTAGGGGTTTCCGAAGAGGGCGATAGATTTTGAGTAGCTGGATGCGGAGTTGCCTTTGGCTGGGGTTGCGCGCCGGCTTTAGAAGCAGTCGCACCAGTTGCTGCGCTACCTTCGGTCTCGGATGGCGCGTGTAACGCTTGCAACGCTTCAATATACGCCAGTTCCAGTGGCAAACTTGGCAGCCAGGCTGGCTTTTCACCAGCGGCCTCGTTGAACAATCGGATGGCCCGCAGGATTTCCGACAAGGTGAATTCCTTGGCCAGTTTGCGCATACGCTCGCTTTCTTCGCCGGCATACTCGGGGCCAAGCGGCGCGCCCATACACAATAAAAGCAATCCGCGCAGCGTGTCTACTATCTGGCGTGCGAATTGCCGCGGATCGGAACCAGCGTCCAGCGCCTTATAGATCTGATCAAGCCCAGCGCCAGTTTCTTTGGCTACCAGCGCATCGATCAAATCAAGAACGGCAAGGGTGGTCGAGGTGCCCAAAACCTGCTGGGCCCAATCCAATTTCACCTCGCCGCCGGTGGAAGCAAGTTGATCCAGCAGGGATTCGGCATCTCGCAAGCTGCCGGTTGCCTGGCGGGCAATGAGTTCGAGCGCTGATTTTTCGGCTTTGATATTTTCATCCATAGAGATTTTTTCCAACCGCGTCACAATCTCGCCAACCGGCAGGCGACGGAATTCGTGGCGTTGGCAGCGGGAGAGCACGGTAGCCGGGATCTTGTGCATCTCGGTTGTGGCGAGGACAAAAATGGCATGTGGCGGGGGTTCTTCGAGCGTCTTCAGCAACGCGTTGAAGGCTGCCGTTGAAAGCATGTGCACTTCATCGATGATGTAGACCTTGTAGCGGCCGCGGTTGGGAGAGAAATTAATCTTGTCGCGCAGGTCGCGGACGTCTTCGACGCTGGTATTGGAAGCTGCGTCGATCTCGATCAAATCCAGGAAGCTGCCGTTCTGCACCGAGATGCAATTCTCGCAGCTGTCATCCGGTCGTCTAGCGGGATCTTTGTGCTCACAGTTGACCGCTTTTGCCAACAACCGCGCCACACTGGTCTTGCCAGTGCCGCGCGGCCCGGCGAACAGGTAGGCATGCGCCACACGCTCAGCAGCCACGGAATTTCGCAATGTATCCACCACATGGGATTGGCCGACGACATCTGACCAAGTGCTGGGGCGATACTTGCGATAGAGAGAGAGTGACATAGAGGCGGCTATCAGCTTTCAGCTATCAGCTGTGCAAACAACGATGGGAATAAGATTAGTGTAACAGAGGGAGATTGGAGGGGCAAGCAGTGACATTTTAATGAGCAAAAGGCCTTAGCTCCTCCTCTGTTTTTACCAGCGGTTTATGTAAGCTTTGAGTTGGAATGTGCAGATTGTAATTTCGGATCTCGGAATTAATTCCATTGATTTTCTTCTTAAAATCCTCTCTGGTCTTCTTCCATTCGTTCTCCACCCAATTTAAGTCTTTTCCCTCCGCGAGCGCTTGCTGGCGCCAGGCCCAGGCACGGGCCAGCGCCTGGCGAGCCGCAGCCAATTCCAACTCGATAGCCTGACGCTGTTCGATGAATTCCGGTGCGAAGCCGTTTTGTTTAAGGAGATGATAGGCCAATTGCCATTCAGGATCGAGATAAGGATTCTCTTCAAGATTGAGCGGCTTCCCCTTACCCGGTAGGTTATCAAAGGCGCCTTCTTGCATCGCCTGCTGAATGATCTCGTCGATGCTTCGCATAAATGAAATTCTACCTGGAGCTGGCGATCGCCCCAACGCGTCACCAACTTCTAACCCGAGAAACGCAACGGAACAAGGATTGGAATCTTGTGTCTGCGCTTCTCGCTAGGGCACAGTATAAGTAGCCTGTGTGCGACCACTGGGATCGACCAGGCTGGCTTCTTCACCAACCCTCCACAGGGAGACCTGGCGATCCCAATACAAAGCATTGGCACTGTCATCCCCTTCGCGGCTGAAAATACTCACCTCGGCTCCGGGGTGCAACACCAGCGCCGGGAAGCGATACTCGGCCCCCGATTCGTCCCGCAGTCGCCAGCCAGCCAAAGAGACGTCTTCGCCTCCAATGTGCTCGATGATCACGCGTTCGTTCTCCAGGTCACCGGCGCCAATCACCGCATTGATTGTCAGCTGCGCAACGGTGGTATTCGTAGAATCGGAAGGTCCAAATTCTGGAACGTCACCCAACGTAAATCTTGTCCACAACGCAAGCACCATGAGTGTGGTCAGTGCCGAAACGATTACATTGACTACCAAATAGACAAGTAAGCGCTTGCCGGGGTCTAGGCTGTTGAGCATACGCCCATAATAGCATGCCGTGTTTGCGTCGCCACTCAAGAATGTAAAGCGAATCAGTCGCGGCTTATATCAAAATCATCCATGAGCCGCTCTGCCGTCAGCCGACCCGACACCATGGCCGTCGGCAGCCCCGTGCCGGGGCGCGTGGAAGCGCCGGCGAAATAGAGGTTGTGAACCTTCGCGTGCCGGTTACTTGGTCTGAAATATGCTAGCTGCCGCAGGTTGTGGCTCAGCCCATGTGTAGCACCCTTTGCCAAGTTGTAGCGCTTGCGCCAGGATAACGGTGTATAGGACGTTTCGAACTTGATGTGCTCGGATAGATCGGTAATTCCTAGCAGGGTCAGTCGCCTAAAAACCTGTTTCCGCGCCCGATCGCGCAGGGCGCTCCAATTTTGCTCGCCGTTCTCACTAAGATGGCCCACGGGAACGATCGCGGTGAGTGTGTCCTCGCCAACAGGCGCCATGGAGGCATCCAGCCGCGCCGGTGCATGGATGTAGAAACTGGGATTTGCCGGGAGGGTTCGGCCGTTCGAGGTGCTGCGGAAATTCCCCCGATAATCATCGGCGAGGAATAATGTATGCGGGGGTAACTCGGGATAGCTCTTATCCACTCCCCAGAAGAAGGAAATTACCGAGCAGGAATATTTCTTGCGAGCCAGACGCTTGGCTTCGTTATCTTGTGGCAATAAGTGCTGATACATATAAGGTAAGTCTGCGTTCCCCAGGAAGACGTCCGCTTCCAGGCGCTCACCGCCAATAAGCTGCACGCCGGTTGCCCAGTCATCTTTTACCTGAATACGTTCAACTTCCGCATCAAAAAAGAATTCGACACCAGCTTCGCGTGCAATGTCCACCAGAGCATCCACCACGCGGTACATGCCACCTTTCGGGTACCAGACGCCGTGGGCCAGTTCCGTGTAGGGCATCATCGAGAACGTTGCCGGGGCCTCGAAGGGGCTGAGACCCATGTACACGTCCTGAAAGGTGAAGGCGGCCTTCAGCCGTGGCTCGTCGAAGTAGAAACGCATGTTGGCATAGTGCTTGGCCAACGGTTTCACCTGAAATAACAACGGGATGTTGCCTATATTCCATAAATCGCCGGCCTTGCGGAAATCGCGATTGACCAGTTTTTCAATCGCGATGTCGTAATGGCGACGACCTTCTTCAAGGTAGCCCAGCAGCCCAGCAAACGCTCCCGGCTCGATGTTCTCAACTTGTTTACGAAGTCTAGCCAGATCCGAGGTCAGCGCCAGCTGGCTGCCATCATCGAAGACAAGATGGTAAGTAGGGTCGACGCGCTGGGGGTCAAGCCGCTCCCACATCGACGCACCCAGGGCAGCGAACTCGGCCTCGTAGATCAGCGGCATTACCAGCAAAGTAGGCCCTGAATCGAAGCGATGGCCATCACGCACGAATTGGTCGCAACGGCCACCGGCGTGGTCGTTCTTGTCCAGCACCGTCACGCGCAGGCCGCGTTGTGCCAGGTGCGTCGCGGCGGTGATGCCTGCCACCCCGGCGCCGATAATCAATACGTTGGGTCGTTTCACAGGTCCTTGCGTTGCCCGGCAGTGTGAACACCCACGGGAGCCGGATGCGAGGCCGGATTACCAAATAGGGAACTTAGCAGTGAGGCTGAAAACGCCGTCAGGCCTCGCAGCGTCTTCTGTGAGGGATACCGAGGCCTCAACAAATACTCGTCCAACTGAATCTGTGACAGCACCCACTGAAAGCGGCTGATGTACAAATGACCAGCCAAACGACTACGTAAACTCTCCACGCGCCGTAGATATTCGCGCCCGATGCGGAATTGCTCCCGCGCGAACAGCACTCGCGCGCGCACCCAGGCACGGTATGCCGGGTGCTCGACCTCATTGGGGCCTATGCCAGCAGCCTTCAGCACCTCGCGGGGGATATTAAAATAACCCGCTTCCACATCTTCCAATGTGTCACGCAGCATATGGGCCACATGCGCCGCGGAGGCTGCCGCATATCGCGTACTGTCATTCGGCGCGTGCCGTCCATATCCAATGAAGTAATGCAGGGCGTCCATCACGGCCACCGCCAGGTGGCAAGTGTATTCATCAAGTTCATTCAGCGAAATCAACCGCCCGCGCCGTTGTGCGTCGAAGGCCATCACAGCCATCATATGGCGCAGATAGCTGCGCGCACCGCTATCCCGAACGGGATCACTGGCTACCAACTCTGCCAGCATCATCTCTTCTGGTTCAAGGGAGCCGGGATCTTGGTGTGCAATCAGCGATTCGAGCAGACGGCTTTGGCGGCCAACGAATTTCAGCCTTTCGGCATGGGATTCGAGTTCCCTGTCCAGGCAGTCATCGACCCAACGAAAGTAGGCATATGCGTGATACGCCTGCGGGATCCGTTCGCTGTCCACCAGGAGGCGAATGATGCAATAAGTCTGTTTACTGGCCTCACGGGTGATTGCCGCGCCCAGATTGTTCGATAAAAGGTGGGATGCGTCCAATGGAAACCTCTTAACACCACGGTGAAGTGAACCATAATATGTACGCACAAGGAATGGACAAGTTGCCCATTTAATCAAGGCAATACGACATCTTTTTCGAGGGTAGAAAGAAACAAAGTTAGAATCCCATGAAATGAAAATCCATCTTGTAGACGGAACCTATGAGTTGTTCCGCAATTACTATGGGGCGCCGCCGAAGAAGGCCCCAGATGGCCGGGAGGCTGGCGCCGCATTAGGTTTGCTTCGCAGTTTAGTGGCTTTGCTGGGACAGCCCGAGGTCACCCATGTCGCCTATGCCTTCGATCACGTCATCGAATCCTTCAGGAACGACCTGTACCCAGGTTACAAGACCGGAGAAGGAATCGATCCCGATCTCTGGAACCAGTTCCAGATAGCCGAGGACTTGGTTGCTGCCGCCGGAGTTGCGGTATGGCCGATGGTCGAGTTCGAAGCAGACGATGCCATGGCGGCCGGCGCGACACGCTGGAAAGACGAAAAGTCCGTGGAGCAGATCCTGCTTTGTTCGCCGGATAAGGACCTGGCCCAAATGGTGAGCGGAACTCGCGTCGTTGGCTGGGACCGGCGGCGCGACATCGTTCTGGATGAAGAGGGCGTTTTCCGGAAATTCGGTGTGACCCCGCAATCGATTCCGGATTACCTCGCCCTGGTCGGCGACTCCGCCGACGGCTACCCGGGAATCCCGGGCTGGGGCGCGAAATCGGCCTCCGGCGTCTTGTCGAAATTTGTGCATTTGGAATTCATCCCCGAAGATGTGCGCACCTGGGGAATCAAGGGAATGGCACCCGGCCGCGCTGCAAGCCTAGCCGCCAACCTGGAGCAGCATCGCGAGGACGCTTTGTTATTCCGCAGGCTGGCCACCTTGCGCACCGATGTGCCGCTCGCGGAAAATCTTGGCGACCTGGAATGGAGAGGTGCGCTGCCCGAGCTCACAGAGCTCTGCACGGATCTAGGAGATTCTAGCATTCCTGAACGCGTCACGGCCTGGCAGTGAATTCAAGACTGCTGGCGAAACCTAAACATTGCTGGTTTTGAAGGCAGAGGAAAAGGTGAAACTCGTCAAGGGTGTTCATAACCATGCTCAGAAGCTTTGTGTATCATCTAACTTGAAATTCCTGTTGGCGTTTATGGACAAAGTGCAGGAAGAGGCAGAGGCATATGGCGTCTAAGAACGGCAGCGTCTTCAAACAGCCTTACTTAGCCATCCGAAGAAACATTGGATTTCTGGCCATGGCCTTGCCTTTTACCGTTTGGATTGGCGCACTCTTAATCCCTCCCAGTGTCGGTGTCCGTAGCTCGATCAGTGCCTATTATCACACCGAGATGCGTAATGTCTTTGTAGGCATCCTTTTCAGTATGGGTGTTTTCCTCTTCACCTACAACCCAAAGTTTTACGACAAAAGTTACGGAAAGGGAGATCAGTATCTTGGCATGCTCGCCGGCGTAGCCGCGGCCATGGTGGCCTTGTTTCCCACGCCTCGAGACAACTGGCGAGAAATCTTCCCACCGGCCCCTTATGATGAAGGGGCCTATGGAGTCATCCACTTCATCGCGGCAGGCGTTCTTTTCGGAAGCATGGTTTACTTTTCTTACTTCTTATTCACCGAGACAAAACCTGGTAAAAGGATACGACGGGGAAGCATCAAGGCAAAAAGGAATAGGGTTTATCGGGCTATGGCAGTCGTTATGCTCCTTTGCATGTTGTTAATCGGTGTTTACTTTGTCACCGGATTTGCACCGATAAGCCCGGACGTGCTTGCAAAATTTCCACCTGTATTCTTCTTGGAATGGGCAGCGATATGGGCTTTTGGCATCTCCTGGTCTGTAAAGGGAGAGGCACTTGAACAGATTACAGATAGAGCCAAGCGGTTAGGCCGAGAAGCTATCAAACTTAGGAAGCAGATGGGGCTGCGGCTTCATTAGTGGGCCCGGCAGGATTCGAACCTGCAACCAAGCGGTTATGAGCCGCCTGCTCTGCCCTTGAGCTACGGGCCCTCTCATTCATTGTACTCGCAGAAACCATGGAGCAATTTCTCCTAAAATTGTCTAGACAAAGGAGAGTTGGCCTGTACAGATGTTCACATAGTGTATTTGTCATTTTCCAACATAGGTAATTCGGCACTTGCCTAACCCCCCTGCAAGGTATATAAATAGCTCTACATTCGTACCCTAAATAGAGGGTTTTTAATTTATGTGGGCTCTCGTCAGCCGTTCAACTCGCGAAGGAATTCAAATCCACGACATCAAAGCTGGGGTCACCTCGATTGGCAGGGTATCGTCAAACACCATTCCCATCCCTGACCCCCTGGTTTCTCGATTCCATTGCGAACTCGAAGTGGACCCTGAAACGCAAGAGTTGTCCTTGCACGACCTGGGAAGCAAGAATGGAACTTATGTAAATGGCAAGCCGATTACGACAGTTCAAGTGTTGCAAGCAGATGATCAAATTCGTATTGGGCACAAAGTCTTTGAGATCCACCAACGCGGCGCCAAAACCAGGTTTGCCGAGGAAAAAGGGCGCTTGCGCACACGCCCACTCAGCGGTGAATTAGTCCGCCAATCGATCGATCGCCATACGCTTTTATTGAATGAAATTTCCGAGCACCTGAACACGGTTCCCGATCTAGATGCAGCCATAGAGCAGGTGACCACGCTTACGAAGAAGGTACTTGGGGCCGATCGTAGTATCGTCATTTTGGCATCCGGTTTCGACCAGTTGAAAAAGATGGGCATTCCCAGAACCATCACCCGGCCTGCTATCGAGGATCAGCTGATCGTCCACATCGTTGGGATTGACGAGCATCCCAAGTTAGGAAAAACGGGCCTGCTTCAGGGGGTGCATTCAGCCCTTTGTGTGCCCGTGCCGGTCAACCAGGAAGTGGCCGCCATTTTCTATCTGGATAAATCCACGGCTTCATCTCCCCCATTTACCGAACGCGAATTGGAATTGGCGGTTGGTATCAGCCATCAACTAGCCCTGGCCATCCAGCGAAAGGAAATGGAAACCAGGCTGGCAAAAAAAGCCCAATATGATCCTTTGACCAGCCTGCCCAATCAAAATCTGTTTGTCAGCTTCCTGGAGAAGGCAGCTGGACAGGAAAAACAGAACCCTGAATTCGGTTTCATGGTCATCACCCTGGACCTCGACGACTTCAAACTGGTCAATGATTTCTACGGCTACGCGTTGGGAGACGAAGTGCTCCTGCTTCTGGCGCGCCGGTTGAGCGAGTTCCTGCCCGCGGAGGCTTCCATTGCGCGGATGGAAGGGGACGCGTTTGCCATTCTGGTGCCAGGGGTTAAAGATGGAGAGGAAGCCGCAAGGTTCGCCCATAACCTGCATAAGACCATAACCAAATCCATCATATTGAACGACCGCCAGATCAACCTCAGCGCAGGCGTTGGGATCAGTCTGAGCTCCGTCGGTTACGACAAACCCGTGGACCTGCTGCGCAATGCAGATACAGCCATGTATCGCGCCAAAGAGAAAGGCAAGGCTCAGAGCGCAGTGTTCAACGAAAACATGCGTGAACGGTCCATTGCCCGCCTGAACCTGGAAAGCAAATTGAGCCGAGCCATCGCCAATGACGAGTTCCGCGTGCAATACCAGCCAATTGTTTCCTTGGAGAACGCCGCCATCATTGGTTTCGAAGCGCTGGTGCGCTGGCAGCAGGCGAAGAACTTCCTGATCTCGGCAAGTGACTTCATCCCGCTGGCGGAAGAAACCCACGTCATTTACGATATCGACATGTTTGTCCTGCAGACCGCCAGCGACCAACTCAAGGAATGGAAAAACAAGTTTCAGATAGCGGTTCCCCTGTGGGTTTCTGTCAATCTTTCCAGCCGACATATTTCCAACAGGTCCCTAATCGGAACTTTGCAGCAGATCATTAAAGAAACCGGGTTGGAGCCGCATAGTCTCAACCTGGAGTTCACGGAAAAAACACTGATGGAAGAAAATAGCGAAACGATCATCGTGCTCAACAAACTCAGGGAGATGGGCATTCAATTAAGCATCGATGATTTTGGGACCGGCTACTCCTCCCTCAGTTATCTACGGCACTTCCCGGTTAATTACATTAAACTCGATCGGTCCTTTATTTTCGAAGGGGATTGGGAAATCGCCAATTTGATCACCGACCTGGCTCACAAACTCGATTTAGACGTGGTTGCGGAAGGGGTTGAGAACGAAGAACAATTTAAGCGGCTGCAGGAGCTAACCTGCGATTACGCGCAGGGAAACTATTTTTCTTCGGACGTAGACGCGAAACAGGTCGGCTTGATGCTTAAAACAATACAGGATCAATCAGCCGCAAACTAACGGCGCGCAAAAATTCCACCAATAATCACCAGAACGAATTACGGTTGGAAAAGATCTTCAGGGGTAAACCGAACCAGATTGACCCCAGCTAATTGCAGCGCGGTCTGCTCAATCTGCAGCCAGAGAATTCCTGCCCGACAAGCTCCACCGCTGGTCTGGTGATTGGGGTCGCTGAAAGTCAGCGTAAGGGTTCCATCATCCAACATAACATCATCCAAAGTGACGCCCTCTAGTGGATACTCGGTGGTGAGGCCCTGGGCACGCTCGCTTTCACTTAATTCGCCGGCGATAAGCAGGTTGATTGTTTCCTCTATTAGCCGTTCGCCGCTCAGGCTGCCAGATACTTCACGCTGTACGGCCACCAGCCCGTCGGCGCTGCACTGGATATTGCCATTGGCGTCTAAGTCAAGATCGGGATCATAGTAATACAGCGAGACTTGTTGAGTCGCCGGCGCGCAAGCAGCCAGAGCCAACGAGAGTAGAGTTGCAAAGGCAAGTAGAAACTGTCTAGTCATCTTCGGGCCTCAGTTCAGTCTAGAGTGGAGCGTAGAGATCAACCTGATAACCGTCAGGGTCTTGAACCACGGCGCAGCGCTGACCCCAGGAAGCGTCCCAGGGTTCCTTGAACAGCGTAAAAACCAGCGTCTTTCACCTTTTTTGCTACGGCGTCAATTTCCCCAGCGGAACTGTATTGAATGGCAAAGGCTCCATGGTTGCCCGGATTCGGTGCTTCGCCAAGGTATTCTTTGACTGACCTCTTAGAATCGATCATCAATCGCGCAGAGCCATTTGGTGTTTTGGGTTCCAGGTGGTCTTCGTTTTCCTTATATTCAGGGAATTCAAATCCCGGCAGCCGATAAAACGTAACTGTGCGTTATAGATTGCTGGTGGCGACTCCGACCGCATCGATCTTCATGGCAGCTCTCGAGAGCGGGTGACGGGACTCGAACCCGTGATGTCAGCTTGGAAGGCTGATGCCTTACCACTTGGCTACACCCGCAGCGAGCCGTATTCTATCAGTTCCTAAAGTATTTCCTTTATGCTCTTTATGCTTTTATGGTGAGATTTTGCCTAAGGTAAAATAAAAAACAATGAATCAACACACCCCCACCAGAGATCGCATCAAGCTCGACGACATCCAACTGGCTCCGGTACCGCAGCGCCGCCCGGAATGGATCCGCGTACGTGCACCAATGGGCGAGAGTTACGAGAATATTCGCCACCTGATGCGCAGCAAGTCGCTGCACACAGTGTGCGAAGAAGCTATGTGCCCAAACATCGGCGAATGCTGGGGAGATGGCACCGCCACCTTCCTGATGCTGGGCGACGTATGCACGCGTTCCTGCGGTTTTTGCGACATCAAGCGCGGCACACCCAACGCTATGGACTGGGCCGAGCCCCTGCGCGTAGCCCAGGCGGTGAAGGACATGAACCTGAAGCACGCGGTAATCACCAGCGTGAACCGCGATGACCGCCGCGACGGCGGCGCCCCTATATTCGCCATGGTCATCAAACGCATCCGCCAGATTCACCCCGGTTGCTCCATCGAAGTACTGATCCCCGATTTCAAAGGTAGCGCCGAGGCGCTTAAGATCGTCATGGACGCCCGCCCGGAGATACTCAACCACAATGTGGAAACTGTTCCACGCCTGTTCAAGAAAGTGCAGCCACAGGATAACTACGATTGGGCTGCCGCGACTCTCAGCAACGCCAAAAAGATGGAACCCGATGTACTCACCAAGAGCGGCATCATGCTAGGCCTGGGGGAAACGATGGACGAGGTCAAAGCGGTCATGCGCGACCAGCGTTCGTGGGGCGTGGACATCCTCACCCTCGGCCAATACCTGCAACCCAGCAAGAAACACTTGCCCATCGAGCGTTATTACACTCCCGCTGAGTTCACCGAGCTTAAGGATTACGGGCTGGGCATCGGATTCAAGTGGGTGGAAAGCGGCCCGCTGGTTCGCTCCAGCTATCACGCCGCCGAGCAGGTACGCGTGCTGAGCACCGTACATCGCAAGCTATACGGAGAAGTGGTCCACTAGTCGTTTAGTTCGATAGCCTTGTAGTGGAGAAACAATAAAGCGGCGCGGACCGCCGCTTTCTATATTGCGACTTTTTGCAATATCTCCCCTAAAGTCTTTTCCGCCAAAGAGTTCAGCCGCAGATCTGCGCCGTTAAACTTCAACTGAGCGGTAAGCCTATTGGGGACCGCAACGCAGAATAACCCGGCTGCCTTGGCAGCCACCACCCCGTTCGGGGAATCCTCGAAGACAATCGCATCGCCCACCGTAAGCGATAGGGCATCAAGGGTGGCGATGAAAAGCTCTGGGTCTGGCTTGGTGCGCGTCACATCGTCTGCAGTCTTAATGGCATCAAAACGTTGGTAGAGCCCCAGCCGCGCCAGGTGTCCGCGCACCCAGTTCTCCGGCGAGCTGGAGGCGACCGCCAGCTGCAGACCACGGGTTTCGGCCTCGTCTAGGTAATCAAGCACACCGGGCAAAATGGGCTGGGCTGACAACTCGCCCAAATATTGTTTTCGGCGGCTTACCCAAATTTCCTCGCGGTCCAGCCGTTTGCCACAAAGCTCTTCGAGATGAGTATGTGGATCGAAATCGGAGGCTCCATTGCCGCCAACAATCTGACCCCACGTTTCCACGCCCAACTCGCAGCCATATTGCTGGTATACCTGCTGCCAGGATTCGTAATCTGGCCACTCGGTATCAACAATCAGGCCATCGAAATCGAAGATTAGTGCTTTGATCATGGGAGCAGTAGACAAGTATACAGGTAAACAACTTAGACGATCTCTTGCCTACTTGCTTACCCGCGTACTTCTCTACTAGAAGACCTTCAACAGCGCTTGGCTGGCCCAGCCAAATAAGGGTTCGGAGAAAACGAAAAGCAATACGGTGGCCAACGCGGTGGCGCCGGCTGTAAGGTTAAGCCAGCGATCTTTATGGATCTCTGGTTCGCCTTCCTGCATAAACATCACCACTACTAAACGCAGATAATAGTACGCCGAAATCAGGGATGCCAGCACGCCAATGATAGCCAAACCCACATATCCACCCTCAAGTACGGCGCGGAACAAGAAAAACTTGCCCGCAAAGCCCAACGTTGGCGGTACGCCAGTGAACGAAAGCATGAAGATAGTCATGGCGATTGCCAAACTTGGCTGCTTGCCGCCCAGTCCAGCGTAATCACTGAATTCCAAACCGCGACCTTCGCGCTTTTCGATAACCATCACCACCGCCCAGGAGCCGAAGGACGCAAGGGCGAACGCAAGCAGGTAGAACAATGCAGAGGCGACCACATCGAAACGGGCCGCGTCGTTGCCGTAAACGACCACGGCCATCAAAATGAATCCCGCGTGCGAGATCGACGAGTAGGCCAGCATGCGCTTCACATTATTCTGCGCAATAGCCAACAAATTCCCGGCCAGTAGCGTGGCAATTGTGACTGTCAGTAAAACAGGCGTGATTTGCCCAGACACTTCGGGAAATGCGACAATGAAGATGCGCAGCAACGCGGCGAAGCCAGCCGCCTTGGCGCCCAGCGCCATGAAGGCCGTTACCGGTGTGGGCGAACCGTGATAGACATCCGGCGTCCACATGTGAAAAGGCACTGCCGCCACCTTGAAACCGAGCCCGGTTAAGATCAGGCCGGCGCCCAGTACCAAGTACAAAGGCTGATCAATGCCCATTTGCACGGCCGAAACAATGCCCGTGAGCGCCGTGGCACCAGTCGCGCCATAGACCAGCGCGATGCCATAAAGCAAGAATCCAGAAGCAAACGCACCCAGCAGAAAATATTTCAGGCCCGCTTCTTCGGAACGCGGCTCGGGCCGCGCAAAGGCGGCCAACACATAGAGAGGGATGGAGAGTAATTCGAGCGCCAGGAAAACTACGATAAGATCCGCGGCCGATGCCATCAGCATCATGCCGCTGATAGAGAACAGCATCAGTGCGTAGAACTCGCCGCGCATCAGGTTCATGCGCTGTAAATAACCGTAGGAAACAGCAATGGTAAGTAAGCCGCCGAGGACGAGCAGCAAACTAAGGAAAGTGGAGAATCCATCCGCCACGTACATGCCGCTGAATGCAGCTTGCTCCAAACGAAACTGAGGAACCAGGAAGATTCCGGTAATGCCTAATCCGATTGCAGACAGCAAAGGGATTAACCCTTTAGCGGCTTCACGGTTGAAGACGACTATGAGCAAGAGAGCGCTGGCCCAGGTCACCAGGATGATCTGGGGCAGCAAAATCTGCAAATCGGCGCTGTTGAAGGGCATGGGATTAATGCAGAGCCAAGCCTGCGGTTTGGAAAACGGTCAGCAGTTGTTCCACAGCGGGATGCATCAACGCAAAGAAGGGTTTGGGGTACAGACCGATCCAGAAGATAAGGATGATCAAGGGAACAATTACTGCTAGCTCGCGCCAGCTCAAATCCTTCAACTTTTCGTTAGCCTTCTTGGTGATCGGCCCCAGGAACATCTTCTGGAACATGTAAAGGATGTAAACCGCGGCCAGGATCACGCCCACGGCAGCAAACGCAGCATAGAGAATATTTCCCAGTGAGCCGCCCGCTTGCCCCGCACCCCAGGCGCCCAGCAGAATGGTGAATTCACCGACGAAGCCGTTCAGGCCGGGCAGGCCCATGGAGGAAAGCGCCACGATCAGCGTGGTTACAGCGTAAAGCGGCATCACTTGCCACAATCCCCCGAACTCATCCAGCTCGCGCGTATGCCGGCGCTCATAGATGAAGCCGACGATCAAAAACAGCGCGCCCGTGCTGATGCCGTGGTTCACCATCTGCAAGATGGCGCCTTCGATACCTTGCGCGTTCAGCGCGAACAGACCCAGCATCACAAAGCCCAGGTGGCTGATCGAGGAATAGGCCACCAGTTTCTTAACGTCTTTCTGCGAATAGGACACGATGGCGCCATAGATGATGCCGATCACAGCCAGCGTCGCCATCACTGGCGCCAATTGCACTGTCGCTTGCGGAAAGAGTGAGAGATTGAATCGCAGGAAACCGTAGGTGCCCATCTTCAGCAGGACACCAGCCAGGATCACGGAACCCGCGGTCGGCGCCTGTACGTGGGCATCTGGCAGCCAGGAGTGCAGCGGCCACATGGGAACCTTGATGGCGAAAGCTGCAGCGAAAGCCAGGAACAGCCAGTACTGGATGTTGCCCGGGATGCCGCCTTTCGACACCAGCTCAGGCAAATAGAATGAACCCTGATTGATACCCAGCCACAGGATGGCGAGCAACATCAAGATCGAGCCTGCCATTGTGTAGAGGAAAAACTTGATGGCTGCGTACATACGTTGCTGTCCACCCCAGATGCCGATGAGGAAATACATTGGGACCAGGGTGAATTCCCAGAAGATGTAGAAAAGGAAAAGATCCTGCGCCAGGAAGACACCTACCATGCCAATTTCCAATAACAGGAAGAACAACATGAAATCACGCGCACGTTCTTCCACGGCTTTCCACGTGGAGAGGATTGAAATTGGTGCTAGGAATGTAGTCAGCAATACGAGCAGGATGCTCAACCCATCCACGCCCATGGCATACCGAATGTTCCACCCCGCAACCTGGATCCAATCCACGTCAATCGGCAACTGCAATCCGGGATCGCTGGAATTGAATTGCCCCAGCACCCACAACGAAATCCCAAAGGTGATCAACGATGTAACCAACGCGACCCAGCGGCTTAGCTCCTCTCGCTCTTTCAAAAAGAGCAAGATGAGCACGCCGATTAGCGGAAAGAAGGTCACCAGGTTTAAGGGAGCAAAGATAAAGTCCATATCCATCCTCAACTAGAAAATACTAAATATCCGAGCATGATCACCACGCCAAGGAATGTGACCAGCGCGTAATTTCGCACGAATCCGGTTTGGAAGAAGCTGAGCCCGCGCGCCAAACCCGTGGCACTTTTCGCCAACCCATTGGCGATGCCATCGATCACGCCGAGGTCAACAGGATTCGCCAGGAAACGTGCAAACCAGCGGAATGTATTTACTACGGCGCTGTCATGCACCCAGTCGTGCAAGAACTTCCAATCGATGGTGTCGGCCAAAAATCCCGCGAAACGTTTGTAGGGGCGGACGATCAGCCAGGCGTAAAACTCGTCCACCCACCACTTATTTTCCATTCCGGTGAATACTCGGCCCAGGCGTTGCTTCAAGGGGTCAACTTGTTTTTCTGCCAGTGGCGTGCGTCCGTAAAAAATCCAAGCTAGATAAAAAGCAATCAGGGCAAACACCGTAGCTAGCAATGCTACGAAAAAGTTGAATTCGGTTGGCTCCGCCAATTCTTCACCTAGAGTGTGCGCCAACCAGTTGGTGAACGGATGCCAACCCGGCAAATTGATTAGGCCGCCGATTACAACCAACGCAGCCAACGCTATCAATGGGATCGTTATTATCGCAGGGCTCTCTACGGCTTTGTCTGCCGGCTGCGAACGCGGGCTGCCAAAAAAGACCAGCAGCAATTGGCGGCCTACATAAAAAGCGGTAAGAAATGCAGCCGCAATGAGCAACAAAAAGACCAGCGGATTCTCGATCCAGGCATCCGCTAGGATTTCATCCTTGGAAAAGAAACCTGCCAGCGGCGGTATGCCGGCCAGCCCCAAGGCGCCAATGGTGTATACCCAAAACGTAAGTCGAATCGGCTTGCGCAGACCCCCCATCACGCGCATATCCTGCGGATCGAAATGTGTATGGCCTTTTTTCTTATGCTTTGGATTCGATAAGGTCTCCTGAACATGATGAGCGCGTTCCAGGGCAAGGATCACAGAGCCTGATCCCAAAAAGAGCAGAGCCTTGAAAAAAGCGTGCGTGACTAAATGGAACATGCCAGCCACAAAGGCGCCCATTCCCACCGCGGCGACCATGAAGCCCAATTGGCTGATGGTGGAATAGGCGAGGACTTTTTTGATATCGTATTGCCCAACCGCGATCGTGGCGGCGAAGAACGCGGTAAGCGCGCCCACGAATGCCACGGTGGTTTGCGCCGCAGGCACTGCGGCAAACAACGGCGCCGAACGTGCCACCAAATATACGCCGGCTGTCACCATGGTGGCGGCGTGAATCAAGGCCGACACTGGGGTGGGGCCAGCCATAGCATCCGGCAGCCAAACGTAAAGGGGCAATTGCGCCGACTTGCCGGTGACGCCGAGAAGCATAGCTAAAGTGATGAACATGATGACCCAGGGGGCAACTGTCTCCGCGTGGGGCAGGACTTCATCGAAGTTGAGCGAGCCAAACGCCCAGAAGATCATGAACACGGCCAGGAGGAGTCCGAAATCGCCGATGCGGTTGACCAGCATGGCTTTCTTCGCGGCCAGGGAATTCATGATCCCTTTATTGCCATCTGGGTTGCGCTGGTACCAAAAACCGATCAACAGATAAGAACAGAGGCCAACCCCCTCCCAGCCCACGAAGAGCGTCAGATAACTATCGCCGCTGACCAGGATCATCATGGCGGCGATGAACAGGTTCAGGTAAACAAAGAAGCGCGCATAGCTACCAGGATCTTCTTTGTAACGCACGTCGAAGTGCATATAACCCGCAGCATAGATATGGATCAACGTTCCCACACCGGAGACCACCAGCATCATAGTCACCGAAAGCGTGTCCACACGGAAAGCCCAGGGAACATTCAGCGCGCCGATGCCGATCCAGTCCGCCAAATACACCACGGCCCCTTCGGGATGCGCGCTCAAAGCCAGATATTGCATTACCGAAATAACCAGCGACCCTGCGGAAGCCGCTATGGCGATCAACGCCGAGCCCCGTTCACCGATGCGGCGTCCGATGGCCGCGTTTAGTACTAGTCCGATGACCGGGAAAAGAATAATCCAGGGGACGAGGTTAAAAGCGTCCAAGGCTAGCCTTTCAGGCTGCTCATCTCATCGATGTCGATGCTCTTCTTGGTGCGGAAGATCGCCACAATGATCGCCAACCCCACGGCCACTTCTGCTGCGGCCACCGCGATCACAAAGAATACGTAGATCTGGCCCTGCAACGCCTCATACATGCGTGCAAAAGCGACGAACAACAGGTTCGCCGCATTCAGCATCAATTCCACGGACATGAAAATAATGATGGCATTGCGCCGAATGAGCACGCCCAGCGCGCCTAATGCGAACAAGATCGCGGAAAGTGCAAAGTAATAGGAGACGGGCACCATTATTTCCCTCCTGCACCCTGTGGAGAACGGGCTTCTTCTTTTCCGTTCTCCATCACGTCGGTGTGTTCCCGAAGCAACTTCTCTTCCTTTGTGAGCACGATCACACCCACCATGGCAGCCAGCAGCAACACAGAGGTGATCTCAAATGGGAGCAAATAGTCTGAGAACAATAACTCGCCAATGGCCTCCGGGCTGGCGTAGTTGGAGGCCACAGGCGCCACAGCGCCCACCAGATCGCTGCGTACAAAGATGAGATAACCGCTTTCGACGAGAAGCACAATGGTCAACAAAACGGCGACCGGCCGCTGCCAACCGCCGCGGTGCCTTCCCTCCACCCTCTCTGCGCCCAACAACATGATGACAAAGAGGAACAACACCATGATGGCACCGGCATACACCGTGACCTGCGCCATGGCAATGAAGGGCGCGCCCAGCAGCAGGAAAAATACAGCAACCGTGGCAAAGTTCAAAATGAGGAACAGAGCCGAATACACCGCGTTGCGGCTGAACAGCATGCCTAGCGCGGCAATAACTGCCACTGTGGCCAAGACAAAAAAGAGCAATAGATCGATGCTCATATCAATCGGGGTTTTCCATCACCGGGATGGAGCGGTTGAAGAGGCCCGGCTGCACTTGTTGCGGAGTCGTCTTCCCACCGGGTGCAACTGGCTCCAGCAGCATCTCGCGAGTGTAGATGGATTGCGAGCGATCCACGAACGAAAGCTCGTAATTGTCGCCAAGTACGATTGCTTCGGTTGGGCAGGCATCTTCACAATAACCGCAATAGATGCAGCGCAGCATATTGATCTCGTAAGTACTTGCATAGCGCTCTCCCGGGGAGTAGCGCGTTTCGTCCGTATTCTCGGAGGCCTCCACGAAAATGGCGTCTGCCGGGCAGGCCGCTGCGCACAGCGAGCAGCCGATGCATTTCTCCAGTCCGTTGTCGTAGCGCTTCAATACGTGGCGGCCCTTGAAACGATGCCTCACTGGGCGCTTGACCTCTGGATATTGCGTGGTAACCGTGCCTTCAAACATCGATTTGAAGGTGATCCACATCCCTTTGAGGACTTCCGCGACGTTCCTGAACATCACAAATCCAACAACACGATCACCACGGCGGTGAGGAATATATTCAACAAGGACAGCGGTAGCAAAACTTTCCAGCCAAAGGCCATCAGGCGGTCATAACGCAGTCGCGGCAAGGTGGCGCGAATCCATATCATGATGCCGAGACTGGCCGCGATCTTTATTAGCAAATACAGCGGCCCAAGGAGCGGGAATTGCTCAACAAAGGGACCCCGGTAGCCTCCTAAAAATAAGCTGGCAAAGATTGCAGATACGGCGATCATCTTGATGTATTCGCCCATGAAGAAAAGAGCGAATTTCATGCCTGAATATTCCGTGTGATAACCGGCGGTGAGTTCCTGCTCGGCCTCCGGCATGTCGAACGGGGCGCGGTTTACCTCGGCTAGCATGGACACGTAAAAGATGAAGGCGCCCAACGGTTGGTAAACGATGAACCAGATGCCGCGTTGGGCGTCCACGATTTCGGTCAAGCTCATGGAGCCGGCAATCAACATAGGACCAACGAAGGCAAGCCCTAACGCCAGTTCATAACTCAGCATCTGCGCCGAAGAGCGCAGCCCACCCAACATGGCGTATTTATTGTTGGATGACCAACCGGCCAGTACGATGCCGTACACAGAAATGGAAGCCACCGATAAGATATACAAAATGCCAACGTTGATGTCGCTGATGCTCATTGGGATGGCGCGACCAAATAATTCGATGCTGCCTCCCCAAGGAACCACCGCGGTGATGACCAGCGCAGGCAGGACGGTGAGGATGGGGGCCAGTATAAAAATCGTTTTATACGCAGCAGCCGGGATCAGTTCTTCTTTGAATATCAATTTGATGCCATCCGCAGCCGGCTGCAGAAAACCAAATGGCCCGGCGCGGTTGGGGCCTACACGCACTTGAATGCGCGCCAAAAGGCGACGTTCATAAAAGGTAGTGTATGCAAACCCGGTAACCAGCACGGCGAGCAGGATCACGCTCTTGATCACCCATTCCAGGATCACCGCCCAATCCATTACGCCTCCACCTGGATCGGGGTTGGTCCGTTAATGGGAATACCCAGGCTGCGCGGAATCAAGGCCGTGCCTTTCGACAGGCTGTTATCGATGCGAACCGTAACCGCAATTTGGGCTCCGTTTAATTTCACCTTACCAGGTTTCCCCATTTCCAATTTGAGGCTTTCTGCATCTTCCGGGTTGAGCACAACCTGCGGTGATTCCAATCTGGTGCCCAGCAGTCTCGATGGAACCACCGTGTTGCCGCGATCATAAAGCCGGCTAACTGGAACTGCGATCAATCCATTGGCTATAGTCGCACGTTCCTTCGGAGGCTCAAAGGCTAGTGCAGGGCTGAGCCCACGTTCGGCCGCGCTCGCCAGTTGCACCCCAAGGCCTTGCTTGTTATCGTAGGTCGTACCGCCATAATAAACGTCTGCCCGTCCTACAATAGGCCACTGTTCCCTAATTTCCGCCAGCTTGCCATAATCCACATCGTTATATGCCTCAGTGGCGGCGGCCAGTTGCTTAAACGCCAGTGAAGCAAGTTTGTCTTCAAGATCCAGTCCAATTGCCGATGCTAATTGAGCCGTAATGGCAAAATCAGGTCGTGTTCCCTCCAGTGCCGGCACCGCTGGGTAGAAACGCTGCACGCGACGCTCGCCGGAGGTATAAGTTCCATCTCGCTCCGTGAAGGCTTGCGCAGGGAAAACAATATCGGCAGCCTGGGCAGTCTTGGTCATTGCCAATTCCTGCACAATGACGAATTGGGCGCCGTCAACCGCAGCAGCCAGCTGGGGATCATCGCCAGCCGGATCAGCGCCGGCAATATAAAGTACCGCGGCGTCTTTCATCTGCGTTGCCAGATCCTGACTGGGTCGCAAACCCTGATCCCAGGCGCCCTGCGCGTTGCCTTTATCCCAGACGGCCACTAAACCATTATTGGGCCGGCCAACGTGCCCGGTAGCGATCAATAGGTTGGCGGCGGCGTTGGCCAGAGACTGCGAGGCAGCCAAATCGGTGCCTTCGCTGCCGTAAAAGACGACCAAGTTTTCAGCCTGTACGATTTCCTGCGCCGCAGCCTTCAAGGAATCGTTGCGCAATAATTTCTTGACTGATTCAGGCTGATCCGGGCGTTTAGGCGAGAAGCTGTCCAGCATGGCGTGTAGCACAGCCGCTTCCTCACCATACTGGTATCGCAGCGAATATTTGGCATGTGAGTCCAGTTTTGTGCGGCGCGGATTGGCTACGATCAACATCGCGCCGCGCTCAGCAGCCTGCTTTACGCGCAGCCACCACAGCGGCGCTTCTTCTTCGAAATCGCAGGCGATCACCAAAATCGCTCTGCCGGGACCGAGATCACCCAAATTGCTGCCGGAACCCAATCCCACCTGCGCGACCAGATCGCCGCCTGCCATTTGACTGTAAAGAAATGCCTGGCCTTTGGCTTTATCGGCAAGCTGCTTGAGGTTGTAGTAATCCTCATTGCTCACGCGGCCGCCAGCCAGGGTAACCAACTTGCCGCCAGCCTTGTTGACTTGATCGCCTGCGGCGGCTAAGGCCTCGTCCCAGCTCACAGGTATAAGCTGCCCGCTTTTGCGTACCATAGGCTGGGTGATGCGATTGGCAGGTTCAGTGTAATGGTAGGCAAAGCGACCTTTGTCGCACATCCAGATTTCATTGACCCATTCGTTTTGCCGCGGCATCACACGTTTCACAACATAGCGCCCACCGTCTTTGGCCTCGCGGCGTGTGTTCAGTGTGATGTTGCAATTCACAGGGCAATGCGTGCAGAGAGAGGCTTCGGAGCGCAGTTCCCAGGGTCGCGCACCAAAACGGAAATCCACTGTTGTCAGCGCGCCAACTGGGCAAATGTCAGTGGTGTTACCAGACCAATACGAATCAAAGCCCGGCTCTGAGAATGTAACGATTTCCAGCGCCCGGCCCCGTTGCGAGAAACCGATGACCGGGTCGTCAACAATCTCATTCTGGAAACGAGTGCAGCGTGCACATTGGATGCAACGTTCGCGATCAAGGACAATCAGATCGCCGAGGGGGACATGTTTGGCGAGTCGCTTCTTCTCATCGTAGATGTACCGGCTTTGCCCGGGGCCAAAGCTCATGGTCAGGTTTTGCAGCGGGCATTCACCGCCCTTGTCGCAGATCGGGCAATCCAGCGGATGTGAGGTAAGCAGAAATTCCAGGATCTCGTCGCGCCCCTCTTTTACCTTGTCGGTATAACCTCGCACCACCATGCCTTCGCTGACTAGAATGGTGCAGCCTGTTTCCAGCTTGGCGCCAAACTTGATCTTCGGACTGCCGTCAGTTTCCAGAACGGGCTTCCCGGTGGCGCGGTCGATCATCGGGCGCCCTACTTCTACCAGGCACATGCGGCACATGCCCACCGGCTCCATTTTGGGGTGATAGCAAAAGACAGGGATGTCGATGCCCGCCTGTTTGGCCGCATCGACGACCCAAGTGCCAGGCGCCACACTCACTTTGCGGTTGTCGATGGTGAGCGTGACCAGCTTTTGTTCCGTCTCCTGCCCAACTATTTCGGTCATGGACTCACCTTTGCCTCAATGGTTTCAGCTGCAGCATGAGTCTTGGTTTCAAAATCGCTGCGGAAGCGCGCAATGCTGGACATTACTGCTTCTGTGGCGAAGTCGCCCAGCGCACAGAGGCATTTTCCCTTGATCCCGTTCGCCACTTCATTAAGCAGTATCACATCATCCCAACTAGCCTGACCGTGGCTGATGCGTTCGGTAATGTGACGCATCCAGTAGGTTCCTTCGCGGCACGGCGTACATTTACCGCAGGATTCGTGCGCGAAGAAATGCACGGTCTTATCGATCAGCCAATCCATACTCACCGAATCATCGATCACGATAACTGACGCCGAACCCAATTGAGCTCCGACATTCGGCACGCTCTCGTAATCCATGGGCGTATCCAGTGCTTTTTCATCCGCAAAGATCAGTGAGGACGACGCGCCTGCCGGCATGATGGCTTTGATGTTGCGCCCACCAGGGATGCCCCCGCCGTGAGCAAAAATCAATTCGCGGAAGGTAGTCCCCAGCGGCAACTCATAGTTGCCAGGCTTTTCCACGTTACCTGAGAGACTGAATACCTTGGTTCCTGGGCTTTTCTCCGTTCCGAATTTGCGGTACCACTCCGCGCCGCGCTCGACGATTAGGGGCACGTTGGCCAGCGTTTCAACATTATTGACCACGGTTGGTTTGCCATATAAGCCGAACGACGGCGGGAATGGCGGTCGCAGGCGCGGCTGCCCGAGCTTCCCTTCCAGCGATTCGAGCATTGCCGTTTCTTCACCGCAGATATATGCGCCCGCGCCCAGATGCGTGTAGAGGCGCAAGCTGTAATCCGTGCCAAATAACTTGTCGCCCAATAGGTTTTCGCGCTCCAGGTATTCGATATGCCTGTCGAGTTCAGCCGCCAATTGCCAGAACTCGCCGCGCAAATAGATGTACGCGGCATTAGCGCCGATGGCATACGCGCACAACATCACGCCTTCCAGAAACTGGAAGGGATTGCTCTCCATGATCTCACGATCCTTGAACGTGCCGGGCTCGGATTCATCCGCATTGGCCACCACGTAATGCGGCCAGTTGTTCTTATCGATGAAGGACCATTTCATCCCGGTGGGGAAGCCCGCACCGCCTCGCCCGCGCAGGCCGGAAGCTTTGACGATCTCGGTCACTTCATCCGGTTTCATGCTGGTGACCGCGCTTTGGAAGGTCTCAAAGCCCTTATTTTGCCGGTAGATCACCAGGTCGTCGATATTAGGGATCTCGCGATTGCGCAGCAAGAAGTATTCGCTCATTGCCCGTTCGCCTGCCGCCAGGATTCCACCAACTGCATGGCTTTGTCCACAGTCTGGTCTTCGTGATAACTGATTTCGGTACGGCTCTGCACCTGGAACATCGGCGCCCGGTGGCACGCCGCCAGGCACATTACGCCGTCAACAGCGACCACGCCATCAGCGGTGGTCCCGCCTGGCTCCACGCCAAGCCGGTCGCAAAAATCGCGCAGGAATTTATCAGCCCCGCGCAGCGCACATGGCAAGTCGTTGCATACCTGAATGCGGTATTTGCCTTCGGGTTTGTCATGGTACAGCGTGTAGAAGCCAACGATGGATGCCACATCTGTAGATGAAATCCCCAAGATTTCCCCCACCTGATCGAGTTGAGCGCGGGTGATGTAGCCGCGCTCGCGTTGAGCGATGTAAAGCAGGGGCATTACAGCAGACCGCTTCTGGTCGGCGGGATACTTTGCCAGCACATTATCGATTTCAGAGCCGTAGCGCTCGCGCAGCGGGTTCATCGGTCCGCATCCCCCAGCACGATGTCGATGCTACCGATAATGGCGACCAGGTCCGCCACGAAATGTCCTTTGGACAGCAATGGCAACACCTGTAAATTTACAAATGAAGGCGCACGCCAATAACAGCGGTAAGGTTTAGGCCCACCGTCCCCTTCCAAAAAGACGCCCAACTCTCCGCGAGGCGATTCAACCGGCACGTAAACCGACTCCTTCGGTGCTGGGAAACCCTCAGTCCATAATTTGAAGTGATGGATCACGGCTTCCATGCTGGTACCCAACTCAGAACGCGGCGGTGGCACGAACTTGCGATTGTTGCTTCGAATAGAGCCCGAGGGTAGTTTATCCATCGCCTGTTTTACGATATACAGGGATTGACGCATTTCTTCCATGCGCACCAGGTAGCGGGCGTACACGTCGCCGCCATCCGCGGTTGCCACGTCAAACTTATATTGCTCATAACCGGAATACGGTTCTTCTTTCCTCAGATCGTAGGCCAGCCCGGAACCGCGCAATGAAGGACCAGTAATCCCCCAAGCCAATCCGTCGGCGACACTCAGTTTGCCGATCCCTTTTGTACGATCAACGAAAATTGGATTGTTGGTTAACAGTCCTTCGTACTCATCAATACGCCTGGGGAAATCGTTGAGAATGCCGCGCACCGCATCTTCGAACTCGGCAGGCAGGTCGCGCCACAGGCCGCCGGGACGGAAATAGGTGGTCATCATGCGTTGGCCGGAGCACATTTCCATCACATCCAAAATTCGCTCACGCTCGCGGAAGCAATACAAGAAAACAGACATGGCCGCCAGATCCAGGGCTGCGGTGCCGAGCCAAACCAGATGCGAAGCAATGCGTTGCAATTCAGTGAAGATCACCCTCACGGCTTGAGCGCGCGGGGGCACATCCAAGTCGACCAATTTCTCGATCGCCAGGCAGTAAACCAGGTTGTTCCCCATCGTATTGAGGTAATCCAACCGGTCGGTCATGACTTCCGCTTTTTCATAGCTCTTGGCTTCGATGTTCTTTTCGATGCCAGTATGCAGAAAACCGATATCGGGGATGCAGTTCACCACGATCTCACCGTCCAGCTCCAGCAGCAAGCGCAGCACGCCGTGCGTGCTGGGATGCTGCGGCCCCATGTTGAGCAAGATGGTGTCGCCTTCAATGGCGCGGTTGGAAACCAAATGGCGGAGTTCGTCCGCCGTGATCTCAAGCTGTTGCAGGGTCACGAATTAATCCTTAGGCCGCGGTTTGCGCTTATCTATATCCTCAAAATTGAAGCTGAATTGCACTTCTTCGTAACCCAGTGGATAATCTTTGCGCAGGGGATGCCCCACCCAGTCTTCCGGCATCAGGATGCGGCGAAGATCGGGGTGATTCCCGATCTTCATGCCAAACATGTCCCAGAGCTCACGCTCATGCCAATTGGCGTTCGGATAAACAGAAGTGATACTGTCTAGCTCAGGTTCATCGCCATTTAACGGCACCCGCACCTCGAGGCGCACCTTCTTAGCAATCGCCTTGAATTCATAGACGGCGTGGAAGCGCGGCTCACGCTGCGGCCAATAGTCCACCGCACTTAGCGCAGCCAGCATTTCGAAGCCGTGCTTATCGCGGAGTGTGCGCGCAACTTCAACGATGCGCTCTGGGGCGACCATGACCCGCGCCTGGCCGCGAAATTCGCCCGGCTTTGCTCCGAAAGCTGTTTCCAGGTCTGTGACGACGGCGTTGAGCTCGCTGTCTAATTGCATAGGACTAACCCCATTCCTTGAGCTTTTCGGCTTTGACTTTTTCGTGCAGGGTCATGATTCCGTGGATGAGGGCTTCCGGGCGCGGCGGGCAGCCGGCCACATATACGTCGACCGGTACGACTTCATCTACGCCCTGCACGATGGCATAGTTATTGTAAACACCGCCGCAGGACGCGCAATCACCCATGGCGATTACCCACTTGGGCGCCGGCATTTGGTCATATAGGCGCCGCAAAATCGGCGCCATTTTGCGGCTCACGCGCCCAGCCACGATCATGAGGTCGGATTGCCGCGGGCTGGGGCGCATCAGCTCCATGCCGAAACGGCTCATGTCATAGTTGGAAGCCTGGGCGCCCATCATTTCGATGGCGCAGCAGGCAAGACCGAACAGCATCGGCCACATGGCATTGGCGCGACTCCAATTCACAACCTTTTCCAAGGTAGTGGTTACCACGCCCATATTGCCCAGTTTTTGCTCTAATCCCATTCCAGGGCTCCCTTTTTCCAGGCGTAGACGTAACCGACCAGCAAGATCAGGATAAAGATAAACATTTCAATCAGGCCGAACAAACCCAACTGGCGGAAAACCACTGCCCAGGGCAGGAAAAAGACAACTTCAATGTCGAACAATATGAAGAGAACGGCGACGAGGTAGAAACGTACCGGCATCCGGCGCGTGCCGGGGCCTATAGGCTTCATTCCAGATTCATAGGGAGCGGATTTACGGGTGGTCGGCCGCCTGGGACCAAGCAAATGCCCGATCACCACAACTAATATGGAAAAGAGGGTTGAAAGCGCAATAAGGACGGCGATAGGTAGGTAATCTTGCAGCACAGGACCACTTTTCAACCTACAGTTTGGCGAAAAATAACGAAGGGTGTAGGTCGATGCTCAGTTTATCATGGGCGTTAATAGGTGTCAAATTTCACAAACGGACGGGCTAGATTTTTTCCTCTTTCCCCGTCTCCAGAGACCGCAGAGCCGCAAAAATCGCCCGGGCTCCACCGAAAATCTGATCGTAGGGAATTGGGTGGACACCGCCAATTTGCAAAGCGTTGATAAACGTTTGCCACGCGGCCCGATGGCCCTTATCCTGGTTGCCGCGCAAACCCCGAGTTCGGCCATTGTGGGACAGGTCTAAGGCGCGATAATCATCCAGCACGGCGACCTTCCCAGCGCAGAAGACTTCAAGCCTCTCTTTGGGCAGCGAGCGGTCGCCATTGGAAAGGTAAGTAAGTGCGCCAAGGGAGCCGTCCGAAAATCGCAAGGTCACCTGCAAATTCTCTTGGCGCTCATCGCCAGCTATCGCCTGTGTAAATGCAGAAATCGGGGAGTCTCCAACAAGAAAGGTAAGGAAATCAATGAAGTGGCACCCCTCACCCAGCAGGCGCCCGCCTCCTTGTGACGGATCTAGCAGCCAGTGGTTTGGGGGCAGGGGCCCCGCGTTGACGCGGTAATGTGCGACCAACGGTTGGTCGCGTTCGCCAATAAAAGCGACCAACTGCTTGGTCAATGGAGCAAAGCGTCGGTTGAAACCAACCATCAAGAGTGGATCGCCACTTTTGACAACCTGTTTTTCAATTACAGCTAACTCTTTTTCGGTGATTGCAAGTGGTTTCTCACAGAAAACGTGCTTTCCGGCCTTCAGCGCCGCCAAGGTTAATTCGCCATGAAGATGGTGCCGGGTAACCACGGCGACTGCATCGATACTCTTATTATTCAATATTTGCTTATCATCGCTGCTTGCATAGCGGAAACCGAAGCGTTTTCCCAGGTCCGCGGCCTGCCGCCCGGAGGCAGAAGCGATGGCGATCAGCTCGAGACCTCGCATGCCTTTCAGCGCCGGCAGCAAGGTGTAACGCGCGAAATTCCCGGCGCCCAAAACTCCCAGACGTATGCGTCCCTTGGCGACGGGCCTCTGAGCAGCAGGAAATGGCAGGCGCTTAACTGAGACTAATTTCTCCCGAATCTTTGGGTAGGTAATAAGCACCCCCAGGAACGGTTGCTTACTTTGAATCAAATCATAAGCGCGCACCGCCTTTTCAATGGGGAAACGGTGCGAGACCAAACTGGAAACTTCTATTAATCCACGCCCCAGCAAATCGACAAAGGCTTGCAAGTTGCGGCCTTCGGTCCAACGCACGTAACCGATCGGGTAATCCAGTCCGGCTTCTTCATATCCCGGGTCATAACGTCCGGGGCCGTATGAACGCGACACGATGAGACTGAGCTCTTTTGCGTAATAAGTTCGGCGCGGAACCTGCATGCCCACCGCGCCCGCCGCGATCACTCGCGCTCGGTCCCGCGCAATCTTTCCGGCCAGTTCGATCGGATCGCTGGATTCGGTATCGGCGCAAACCAACACCGCGTCGAACCCCTGGCCACGGCTCTGCGCCCAGGCTGCATCTTCTGCCGATTCCCGACCAATCGCCTGCAAACCTCGTTTTCGAGCAAGGGCAACGCGTTTTTCATCGATGTCTATTCCCAGCACCTGGCACCCTGCTGACAGAGCAATGCTCGCCGCCAACTGGCCGAGTAAACCAAGTCCAATTACCGCCACACGCGCGCCTAATTGCACCTCAGCGAGTCTGAACCCATGAAGAGCAATGGCGCCCAATGTCGCAAACGCGGCGGTCTCGGTATCCAAATTATCTGGCAAGACCGCCAGCAAATTCCGAGGAACTACCACATACTCCGCATGCACCGCGTAGCCGCCGCCCGCACAAGCCACCCTTTGGCCGACACGGAAACCCTGCGCCCCACGGCCAAGTTCCACAATGGTTCCCGCAGACGAATAACCCAAGGGCATTGCTTCGCCCAGGCGACCGAAGGCGGCGTTGGCCGCGTGCAACAGTCCCTCGCGCCGCGCCTTATCGAGCGCTTGGCGTAGCAGATCAGGGCGGGCGCGCGCTTTGCCCAGCAAGGACTTGCCGGCGAATTCCACCAGGGCGCGTTCAGTACCTGCAGAGACCAAAGAAGCGGCATTCCGTACGAGCACCATTCCCGGCTGCGGGCTGGGGACGGGCACGTCAGCTAAAAATGGTCTCTTGGCGCGCAGATCCTGCAAAAGTTGTTTCATGGGGGAAGTAGCTGAGAAGTTGCGGGCATTCTATCATTTTCATAAACCTTGGGCTTAGTACTCATCCAGCGCGTAAGCAAGCCAACACCTGACTGTATAATGCCCAAAATCGCCCATCTGCACGGAGATAATATGGCAGATCCTCGCGTAGAAAGTTTTGCCCGCATTCTCGTCGACTATTGCACTCGAATCCAAACGGGCGACCGCGTCTATATCGAAACCAGCACCGAAGCCCTACCCATGTTGCAAGAGGTCTTCAAACAAGTGCTGCAGCGCGGCGGGCGCCCCTATGTACAAATGGAGTTCCCCGAGCAACGCGAATTGTATTTCGAATACATGCCTTATGAGCCGGAGGCTCATAAAAACGAGCTCATGGCTTATGCCTATGAACATTTCGAAGCTCGTATCCGCCTTTGGTCTGAGGTAAATACGAAAGCCCTAATGAACGCTGACTCAAAGAAGCAATCGGCTTGGGCCGAGGGGAATTCCTCGACCCTGAAATCGCAATTTGAGCGCGGCGCCACCGGCGATTTCAAATGGGTCACTACCCTATACCCTACTAGAGGCTACGCCAGTCAGGCGGGGATGGGATTTATCGAATATGAGAATTTTGTATATAAAGCGATTCATGCTTTGGAAAAGGATCCTGTCAGCTACTGGAAACACGTCAAAGAAACACAAAAGAAATACATACAAGCTCTGCACGGGCACGATCGGGTCGAGTTGCGCGGCCCCAATGTTGAGCTGAGTTTGTCCATAAAAGGCCGAACTTTTTTGAATTCCCATGGATTACACAACATGCCGGATGGCGAGATCTACACAGGACCTGTGGAGAACTCGCTGAATGGTTGGGTGCGCTACACTTACCCGGCTGTGGAAATGGGAGTGGTCGTTGAGGGTGCGGAACTGCATTTTGAAGACGGAAAGGTGACCAAAGCAACCGCGGGCGTGCGGGAGGATTTCCTCAAGCAGATGATCGCCACAGATGCGGGCTCCGCTTACGTGGGCGAATTTGCTTTTGGTCTAAACAAGGATATTGACCGCTTCACCGGTCACATCCTCTTCGATGAGAAGATCGGCGGCTCCTTCCACATGGCGCTGGGCGCCGGGTACCCAGAAACGGGAAGCAAAAACAATAGCGCCATCCACTGGGACATGATTTGCGATTTGCGCCAGGATTCAGAGATTACTGTGGATGGGGATTTATTTTACAAGAACGGGGAATTCGTTATCTAAAAGCGTTGCCGCACCCGGCCCCAATACCCGCGCCACAGTGGGCGCAGTTCTTCGCTGCTGATGAACGCTGATTTATCCACCTTCTGCGCGATATCGTGCACTTTTTTTACCTGCCTACGCCGCACGCTAACATCCAGCAAAGTCACCGTTCCTTCTTTGCCCCGCGCCGGGATTTCAGTGACTCCATATCCCTCTTTGCGCAGCTTCTCTGCAATGGCGCTTCCTCGCTTGGAGCTAATGATGCGCAAATTCATATACCCAATGGCAAGGCGCTCTTCGACCAGCATGCCGATTGTATTACCGGAGGCAAAACCGGCTGAATAAGCCACAATGTAGAGGATATTGTTGAGATCGCTGAAAACAGCGCTCAGAGTGACTATGAAAATCGTAGTTTCGAGAAAACCCATGATCCAGGCCACGAGTTTCCGGCCGCGAATAGTCATCATGAACCGGATAGTGTCCAGGGTCTGATTGATCAGGCGCGCCAGGAAAATTCCTAGCGCCACCAGAAGGGTTTCCGGCGTGACCAGAAATTCCATGGCCTGGCGTTATGCTTTCACTCGCTGTTCAATGGCGGGCAGATACATCTTCTGTACGTATTCCTTCAGCATGCGGCGAGCGCTGAAATTTGGAGCCATGCTTCGAATGGATTCCTTGGACATCGCCAGCCAGGTAGATGAAGCCTGATTGGGTGTGCGGTCATCGTAATAAAGCGGGATGACTTGATTTTCCAGCGTGTCGTAAAAACTTTCGGCGTCCTCCTGATCCTGTTCTTCTAAATTAGCGTATTCATTCTCGGTGCCGATCACCCACCCGTTCTTGCCGTTATAGCCTTCCCGCCACCAGCCGTCCAGGACGGAGAAGTTGATGGCGCCATTCAATGCCGCCTTTTGTCCAGAGGTGCCTGAAGCCTCCATGGGCCGCCGGGGTGTATTCAGCCAAACATCGACCCCTTGCACCATATAACGTGCCAAATGAATATCATAGTCCTCTAGGAAGGCCAGGCGCCCGCCGTTTTCAGCCTTCTTTACCGCCCGATACACTTCCTGGATCAGCATCTTGCCCGGTTCGTCAGATGGGTGCGCCTTTCCCGCAAATATGATCTGCACCGGCCTGGTAGGACGATTTAGCAAATCGATCAAGCGGTCCAAGTCGCGCAGGATGAGGTTAGCACGTTTATAAGTAGCAAAGCGGCGCGCGAACCCGATAGTGAGTGCATATGGGTCCAGCATCACGCCTGAAGCAATTACCTGCACCGGATGGACCCCATGGTGTATCCATTGACGACGAGCGCGTTCACGAATAAAAGCCACCATCTTGCGCTTCAAATGGCGACGCACCCTCCATAATTCTTCGTCTGGGATTTCCAGAACTCTTTCCCACATCGCCTGGTTATCCAGATGATCGCGCCATTCCTTGCCAAGATATTTCGTATAGAGGGAACCCATGCGGCGCGCCAGCCAGGTGCTGGTATGCACACCGTTAGTGATATAGCTGATCTTGATGTCTTCCTCTTTGATCTCAGGCCACAAGAAGCTCCACATCTTACGCGCCACCTTGCCATGTAATTCCGAAACGCCATTGGCCTGCCCAGAAAAGCGTAAAGCCAACACTGGCATACTAAAGGTCGGCTGACCATTCGGATGCTCACGTCCCGCAAGGTCAATGAAACCCTCCTGATCCAGGCCTAGTTCGGACCAGAAGTTGGAAAAATACCTATCCACCAGCCAGAGCGGGAATTCATCATTGCCTGCTGGGACGGGAGTGTGGGTGGTAAATATGCTGTGAGCCTTCACTTTTTCATATGCGGCATCCAGAGATTGGCCGGCCTGAACCAGCTCGCGCGCCTGTTCCAATCCCAAAAATGCGGAGTGGCCTTCGTTCATATGCCAGACCACGGGGTTGTAGCCCAGCATCCGCAGGGCGCGAACCCCGCCAATGCCAAGCAGCATCTCTTGGGCGATGCGCAAATCCATGTCCGCGCTATAAAGTCGGGCGGTTAAAGCGCGGTCGGCCTCATTGTTTGAATCGACGTTGCTGTCCAAAAGATACAGCGGCACGCGCCCAACATGAATTTCCCATAATCGGGCGTGCAGAATCCGCCCGGGTAATTCGACCGAAACGGTCATCGGCTCGCCGTTCTCGTCCAATAGCGGCATCACAGGCAGGTCTTCGAACTTCAGACTAAAACGGTGTGAATCCTGCCAGCCGTCTTCACTGATATGCTGGGAAAAATACCCATGTGTGTAAATGAATCCCATGGCTACAAGCGGAATGCCTAAATCACTGGATTCCTTTAGGTGATCACCGGCCAAAATTCCCAGGCCGCCTGCGTACATGGGCAATGTTTCGTGCAAGCCAAACTCGCTAGAGAAATAAGCAATGGGCTGATTTTCGAAATCTGGATAATTGCGTTTGAACCAGGTATCTCCCGCCTTTAGGTAGCTATCGAAGGCCGAACAAAGGCGATCATAGAGCTCTACATAATCCAGGTTTTGGGCCGCTGCTTGCAAACGGTCATTCTCGACACCGCGGAGGAATAGGATGGGGTTGTGCCCGGATTGATCCCAAGCCGTAGAGTCAATGCGGGAAAACAAGGCTTCCGCGCTTGGCGTCCAGGTCCACCACAGGTTGTAGGCGAGTTCTCCCAATCGTTGGATACGTCCGGGCAAATCGAAATGATTAAGCTGATGAGCGCGAAATTCGTGCATAGACCTCGTCCTCTGTAACGTTACGGAAAAACGAATATTACCATGCAGGCCTTTTCAGCTCTCGAAGGCAGAATTATGCCCTGAGTTATAATGCGTCACCGGCTGCCCAGAAGGCTAACATCGACCACTTCGCCCCAGGGCAATTAAGGGCTGCCAAATGGAGCCTATGAGCAGTGTAGAGGAAATCAAGTCCCGCCTAGACATCGTAGACCTGATCTCCGAGACTGTACAACTGCGCCGTTCCGGCAAAAATTACACGGGCTTCTGCCCTTTCCACAGTAATACGCGCACCCCTTCCTTTGTAGTCTTTCCGGATACGGGCACCTGGCGCTGTTTTGGCCAGTGCAACGAAGGCGGCGACATCTTCAAGTTCGTGATGAAGAAAGAAGGTTGGGATTTTCCGGAGGCGCTGCGTCGCTTGGCCGAAAAGGCGGGGGTCCAGCTTCGCACACCCACGCCCATCGAGCAAGCCGCCAAGGAACAAAACGCACGCCTGCGCGAACTCCTCGAAGAGGCCGTCACCTTTTTCGGTCACCAGTTGGTTGGCACAGAGGCTGGTAAACCCGTCCTCGAATATTTACACGGACGCGGCATCACAGATGCCAGCATCCGTATATTCGGGCTTGGTTTCGCGCCCGATTCTCATGAGGCGTTGTCCACCCACCTTCAATCGCACAACTATACATACGAAGAAATGCGTGATGCCGGCTTGCTTGGCGAACGGGAGGAAGGCCGCCGCTACGACCGTTTCCGCCACCGGCTCATGTTCCCCATCCGCGATGGTAGCGGAAAGATGGCGGGCTTTGGCGCTCGGGCGCTAAGAAACCAGGATCAACCAAAATATCTGAACTCGCCCCAAAACGCGCTCTTCGATAAAGGCAACCTGCTTTATGGCTTAGACAGGGCGCGCAAAGCTATCCGTAACGAAGATCAGGTGGTCATTGTAGAAGGCTACCTTGACGTCATCGCCCTTCACCAAGCCGGTTATGCCAATGCTGTTTCCCCTATGGGCACCGCGCTGGGCGAGGGGCAGTTACGCCAGCTCAAGAGGTTGAGCAAGCGCATGGTCTTGGCACTGGACGCCGACGCGGCAGGCGACAAAGCAACCCTGCGCGGCCTCGATGTTGCCCGCCAAAGTATGGATCGGGAAGTTGACCCCGTTTTCGATGCCCGCGGTTTATTACATCGTGAGGGCCGATTGCAAGCTGATATCCGCGTAACAATGCTCCCTGAAGGGTTGGACCCCGACGAGATCGTGCTCAAGGATCCGATCGCCTGGCCGGCGATCCTTCAGGACGCCAGGCCAATTGTCGAGCACGTGATGCTAAGTCTGTCAAAGGATCGCGACCTCGGAGATCCAAAAGCGAAGCGCGAGCTTGCCGGGCAAGTGTTGCCACTGATTAATGACATCCCCAGCGCCATCGAACGCGACAGCTATATCCAGAAACTGGCTCACCTGCTGCACATAGATGAGCGCAGCTTGCTGAGCGAGCGCCCCACACAACGGAGAGCGCGGCCGCGGCGGCGCCTCACCGCCACGGCAGTTCCCCGCGAAATGAAGGCGCCGCCTATCGCTGAGGCGAGCAACTACGAACTGGAATCCCATTGCCTCAGCATCATCATCCGCACGCCCGAGCTGCTCTATCGCCTAGATCGAGCTTTACAGGAAGCGGGCTTGCCGCGGCTCTCCTCCAATGATTTCGAAAACAGCGACATTCAAGAGATGTTTCGCCTGGCACTTGAGGGGCTGGAACAAGATGTCCTTGAGCCATCGAGTTACGCGTTGCAGAACCTGCCATTACCGCTATTAGAGCGGGCCGACGAATTGCTGGTAACGAGTAAAGAACTGGACCTGAATACAGAGCGGGTTTTCGAGGATCTGCTGAGATCTATACTCCTGTTACGAAAGCGCACTCTGCGAAAAAATAACGAGCAAATGCGTTTCCTCCAAGAGGACGCCCAGGAAGCGGGCGATCTGAAAGCCAGCGAATACCAGCAGGTGATGCTGCAAAATATCCTCACGCTGCACCGCCTCGACAAGGCCTTGGCACCTGGTCGCTCGCTGCAGAGCAATTTGCCCACGGCTCAATAAGATGAAGAATCCCCAGGACCTGACCGAACAACCCGAACCCGAAGAGGAAATACTCGAAGAGGATTTGCCCCTCGACGATTCAGATTTGATCGAAGACCTGCCTGAGGACGAAGAGGCGCTCGAAGTGTTGCGCGCCGACTGGCGGAAGATCGAGGAAAGCGCTCGGGCCTTGCGTGAGCAGGGGGTTGAAACCGGTGATGATCCCGTGCGCTTGTATTTAAAAGAAATCGGCCGCGTCAACCTACTGGACACCGACCGCGAACTTTGGCTTGCAACCCGCGTAGAAAGCGCCAAACGGTTGAAAATCCTTGAAAAGAAACTTGCCTCCGGCAAAAGGAAAACCGATCCACGCGCAATCTACCGGGCGATCTATGCAGACATGCTCAAGGCCTGGCCGCAGCTCGGCAAAGACAGTCGCGCCTTGGGCTACGGTCCCCCTGAACTGTTACCGATCCTCCAGGAGGCTATTCGTCTGCAGCGCACCTGGGATGTCGAGGTTCCCTCCTATATGCGCGGTTATCTGGATAATGGCATGTGGGGCAAGGATTCTCGCTGGGATGTCGTGGCAGTGAGCGCTTTTGCCATTTACATAGGCCTTTACACCTTCCCCAAAGACCTGCTGGAAAAATTACAAAAAAGTATGGAGAAAAAGAAGGCCCTGCCTTCAGCGAGCAAATTCAACACGATGCTGGCTTCCAACCAGGAACTGATGGTGGCCATGGCGGCGGTGCAAACTCGTTCGATGGAAGCGCAGATCGCCATCATCAATGCCAATTTGCGCCTGGTGGTAAGCATCGCCAAACGCTACGTGGGACGCGGTTCCACATTTGAAGATCTCATTCAAGAAGGGAATATTGGCCTTTTGCGCGCCGTGAACAAATTCGACCCCACGCGCGGCTTCAAGTTCAGTACCTACGCCACATGGTGGATCCGCCAGGCCATCACTCGCTCCATTGCCGACCAGGCGCGCACCATCCGCATTCCCGTTCATCTGCTGGAATCCATCCAGCGCTTGATGCGCGCGCAGCGTGAGCTCACCCAACAACTCGGCCGCGATCCCAGCCACGAAGAACTTGCTCTGGAGAGCGGCTTCATGGAGGAAGCCGATGTAAAAGCGATTCGGTCGGCTGAAAGGCACGGACAGGACCTGCCGTCGGATTTAAGGCGCCGCTGGCTGCGCGCAACCACTAAAGTGGAGCAAACGCTGCGCAGCGCCGAAGAACCTATGTCTCTGGAAAGCCCGGTAGGCGCAGGGGATGGTAGTGAGCTAGCCGACTTTATCCAAGACGAGGAGGCGCTGGCCCCCGTGGACGCCGCCGCTCGGGAAATGCTTCGCGAGCAGGTCCAGTCCGCTCTGGAAGGGCTGACCGACCGGGAGCGCGAGGTGTTGGAGCTTCGCTATGGACTCCTTGACGGCAAGGATCACACATTGGAGGAAGTGGGCCAATATTTCAACGTGACTAGGGAGCGTATCCGCCAAATCGAGGCCAAGGCCCTGCGCAAGCTACGGCACCCAACCCGCAGCCACCAGTTACGGGAATATCTGGGCGGGGGTTAAAAACCAGTCGCCAAAATCCTGGACCTATAGTTTCGCTGAAACTTCAATCTCCGATCTGTCTCCATCCTTATAATTACATATTGCCGATAACTATTAACTACCCTACCCTTCTTCTTCCTCCTCGTCGAAGTCATCGATAGCGTCCTCCCCTTCAAATTCATCCGTCGGCCAGTCCAAGTCGAGAGGATCCAACCAGACAACTTCAACTTCCGTATCGCAGGATTTACAAGTGACGTGCATCCCAATCTTCGGCGTGCCCTTAATGGTGACGGTATCGCCACAGGACGGGCAGGCAGCTTCGTTCATATCGGGTTCCTTTCAAAGGAGGGTGGCGTCAACAGATTGGGAAAAACTATACAGGGAAATTACGAATCCTGCATTAAACCTTACGAAACCTCAGACTCCGCTTTCGTGAACATGTGCGCCTGGTTCGGCTCCAACTCAAAGTAATAACCAATACCCGCTTCATTGACGATGTAGCGCGGGGTTGAAGGGTCGGGCTCAATCTTCGAGCGCAGACGACTGATCAGCCCACGCACCAAGCCCTGGCTACCTTCTCCACCATAGCCCCAAACATATTCCACCAAATTCTCGGAGGGCACCACGCGGCCTGGGTGTGTCATCAGCGCGTACAGCAAACGGAATTCTAATTGTGTTAAACGCGCCGCAGCGCGATCCGCCACCTGCACGCTCCGCTTCGAGGGATCGAGCGTGACGCCAGCCTGGTTCAAAGATGGCAGGCTGAAATATGGCAGCCCGGAACTGCGGCGCATCAACGCCCGCAATTGAGCTACCAGTAAACGCGGACTATAGGGACGAGCGAATATCAAATCGGCGCCGGCTTCGATCAATGAAATCTGGCGGCGTTCTTCGCTGCGTTCAACGAGCAACACGATAGGCGCTTGATTTTCCAAACGGAGTTTGCTGATATATTCGGGGGTCAGCGTCTTGTCGTCGACAAAGGCGAAGAAAAATAATTCGACCGGTCTATCTTCCCAAGCTTGTGCCACGCGGTCCGCTTCGGAAATCAAACGAACTTCGAATCCGGCGCGTTCCAGGATTAAAGTCAGGATTGCGGCTTCGTCTGGGTCTGGCGCGAATAAAAGAGTAAGCATCAGCCGTTGAATCGATAATATTTATAACACGAAATTGG
Source organism: Anaerolineales bacterium (assembly GCA_035291465.1). GTDB lineage: Bacteria > Chloroflexota > Anaerolineae > Anaerolineales > UBA11579 > JAMCZK01. The sequence goes on along the minus strand of DATDRZ010000035.1, from coordinate 7,943 downwards.
TTTTTAAATTCCCGTTAAGCCTTGAAGGTTTAACTGCAATTAACGTTCCGCGCGAAGAGAAGTACTGGCACGAACCGACTCGAGAATTTCATTCGCTGATTGCAAAGTGCCTTCACTCACTTCGCCCAGCATATTCGCCAATTCATTTACACGCGGCTCCCCCTCCAATTGGACGACGCGTGTTGTAGTTCGACCACCCTCGATATTTTTCTCAACCTTAAAATGTTGATCTCCATAGGCGGCAAGTTGTGGGAGATGAGTCACACATAACACCTGGTGGTGTCGCGCCAGTTTCCAGAGTTTTTCACCCACCACCGCTCCTACACGCCCCCCAATGCCCTGATCGATCTCGTCGAAGATCAGTGTGGGCGTCTGATCGGCGCGGGCCAGTACATTTTTCATTGCCAACATCAAACGTGCGGTTTCACCGCCGGAAGCAATCTTCACCAATGGCTTGGGCCCTTCCCCTGGATTCGGGGCTACCAAGAACTCCACAGTTTCGTGACCAAAGGAATCAAAGGCGAGTCGTTCGCCATGAATCGGCAATCCCTCAGGATCTGGCCGAGTCCTAAATTCGACGCCAAAACTAGCCGCCTCCATTTTCAAATCATCTAATTCGCCTTCGATGGCTTTTCCCAAATCATCAGCGGCGGCGTGCCGCTTTTCCGAAAGAACCAATGAGAGTTTCGCCAATACTTCGAGCAGCCCCTTTTCGCCGGCCTCCAGTTCGGCTAGCCTTTCTTCGGCGTGGGAGATATTGTCCAAGTCTTTGCGCGCCCGATCAGCGAACGCCAGGATTTCAGCGATCCCCTCCCCGTATTTGCGCTTGAGATTCTGGATCAAAGCCAAGCGTTCCTCGACTTCCTCCAGCCGCTGGGAGTTGAATTCGATTTGATCCAGGTAAGACCTCAAGTCACGGGCCAAATCAGCCATACTGTCGAAGAGATCCTGACTGCGGCTTTCTAGCACCCGTTGGGTTGGATCCACTTTGGCAAGCTGCCCCAAGGCGGCCAACGCTGCACCCAGGCGATCATTGGCGGAGGGCGAATCGGGGTCGCTCTCATCTAGAGCCGCCAGCGCCAGGTTTGCGTTAGCGGCCAGCGCCTCGGCATTCGCCAGGCGTGTTCGTTCTTTCTTTAGTGATTGCTCCTCTTCTGGATGCAGTTTTGCCGCCTCGATTTCCTGGACCTGGAAGGTGAGCAGCTCAATACGTCGAGTGGCATCCAACTCCGCTTCTCTTAGACTGGCTAACTCTCGCCGCAACTCGACCAGTGCGGCATAAGTCTTCTGATAGTCGCTCAATTCGACTTCGATACCCGCGTAACGATCTAGCAGGGCACGGTGAGCTGGCACGCGCAGAAGAGAAAGGTGCTCGGATTGCCCGTGCAGATCGATGAGCAGTTCGCCCAACTCCTTGACCAGCGCCAGCGTCGCAGGCCTGCCGTTGACGCGAGCGACATTCCGCCCCTCTCGCCGGAATTCGCGTTGCATCAACACATAGTTGGGATCGTCCAATAATTCCTCGCGCTGCAAGATTGCGTGCAGTTGAGTCCGTAGTGGGTCGGTAATTTTAAAGGTTCCCTCAACTGAGGCGCGATCTTCATCGGCGCGGATTAAATTGATATCCGCGCGCACTCCTAGCAGGGTTTCCACCGCATCGACCAGGATAGATTTTCCCGCGCCGGTCTCACCAGTCAGGGTGATCAGACCCTCTCGCATCTCAAGCGTCAGGTCTTCGATAATGGCAAAATTTTGGATGCGCAGTTCGGTGAGCATAGGACTAGCGACGGAACTGGATACCCGAAAGGCGGTAATAAGCTGTTGAGGTTGCTAACCCGGCGTAAACGGCAGGCCACAGGATCATATACAGGGCGCTTGGATCGCGAAAAACCAGCAGGAGGTATAGCGGTTGCAAAACAAAGATGGCGCCGCCAAGAGCAACTCCCGCGGCTGCGCTCAGGAATAAGCTTGGCGAACGCCGCTTGCCCGTCACAGAGCGTACTGCTTCTGCAATCAAACTGCCGGCTGCCGGGGCAACCAGTATCGTAAAGAATCCCAGCCAGGTGGCGATAAATCCTCCGATAGCTGAAAGGATGGCAGCCAGGATAAAGGCCGCAAAGTAGTCCGCCGTCTTCGCCGTCTCAAAGCCTTTTTGCTGGCCGCGGACGCATTCCTGGCAGCGATAACCGGTGGGCGTGCGCACCGCACATTTAGCGCAGATGAATTTACCGCAGCGGTTGCAGCGCAGGCTGGTCTCTCGATCTGGATGGTTTGCGCAATAGGTAATGGCGGCGGCTTCGCTCATGAGTACATCTTCCCAGCAGAGGGGTTGTTGTCCATAATCGACAACAAACGTTGATAGAAGTAACCTGTCTCCTGGAAGCGCAGGAACCTCAAGCTATATGGACTGGCGCGCAAGTCCACCCAATCATCGATCCTTACTTCCACCGATTTCTGTCCATCCACGCTGAGCACGGCGTCTTCACCCCGCTTGACTTCGACGCGGATTGCCGAACCTTCATCCAGGACAATGGCGCGATCCATACTCAAGTGGGGCGCAACCGGCACCAGCACCATGTTGCGCATTGTCGGCGGGAGGATCGGTCCCCCTGCCGCCAGCGCGTAAGCAGTGGACCCAGTGGCCGACGCGATGATCAATCCATCAGCCACAAAAGTGGTTAACGGCTTTCCGTCCAAACTGGCTAACAAATGGACTGGCCGCGCTAAGACGCCGCGGCCAACCAGGGCTTCGTTCAGCGCTTCCCACTCGCCGTGTTTCTTTCCATTGCGCCAGTGCTCTACATGGATGAGCATGCGTTTCTCATATCGAAAATCGCCGGTCGCCAAACGTGGAAGGGCCGCGCGCCATTCATCTTCTTCCAGTTCAATGAGGAAACCAAAGTGACCTTGATTGATACCCAGCAGTGGGATATCCAATGGCGCGCAGATGTGCCCGGCGCGCAACATCGTGCCGTCCCCGCCTAGAGCGATGACCAGGTCGAAGTCGCCAGCTTGCAATTGTTGGCGCGTTGATTCTTCATGCATATAGGAAGCGCTGGCCCTCAGCTTGTGCTCACCAAGGAACGCCGCGATCGCATTGGCCAACGCCATTGGCGCACCCTCGCGGCTATGCGACAGAACTGCAATGTGCTGAAAGCCTTTTGGGCTTGATCCTTTTTCCATACGTTGATCCCTGACGGCTCGCACGAGATTCTACAGCCTTTCTTCGCATAGCTGGCCGAAACCGCAGGAATTGCATCGCCCCGGTTGTGTGTGGGAACGATGCAATTCACCCACGCCTAGGGAGGCGCGCATTTCTGCAAGCAGGGATACCAGCTGCTCTTCCAGTTCCCGTGTGAATTCCACTGCAAAGCTGCGCTGGGGATAGCGAATAATGCCATAAGGGGGACGCTGCCTGTAATTGCGCTGAACCAGCGCACAATACGCTGCGAGCTGGTAAATGTGCGAGGCGTAAGGTTTTGACGGAGTGCGCCCGCTTTTCACCTCGACAGGTACCAATCCTTCCTTGCTTTCGACCAGGTAATCAGGCTTGCCGACTAGATTCAGATCATCGGCATACAGCGGTTCTAGCAGGTCTCTCCGGGGGCCCGTGTCGGAATACAGAACGCGGCCTTCAGGCAGGCCCAGTGTTCGGCGCCGTTGTCCAGAAAGCCAAATAAGGACTAATGCAGCCATAAAGAAGAGGACCGCGGCAACAAGATACACGGCTCACTGCATCATTTGAAATGCCAGCAAAGCAAATGCGATCACCATCAGAATGAAGGCCAGGGATCGCTGCCGCGATACCCAGCGCAATCTGCGGTTGTGCTGCACGTGGTCTGTTGTGCCTTGCCATAGTTCCTGCACGTTCCTCGATGCAATCCCCTGCAGCCGATACCACCAGGCTCGCTGGCAATACAAATACTCCCCCAGTTCGGAAGCCTTGATCCAGCGCTCTTTCACGTCTTATTTCGAATCCAATTTCCCGTTTTCGCCCAGGCGGTCTTCTAGATTCTGCAGGCTTTTCTCCAGGCGCTTCTGGCGGAGACTGATAGTCATGTCGCCACGTGTGCGCTCTACCAGGCTGCGACAGATATCGGTGAGCCGGCGCAGGCCGCGGGTCACCGCGTCGGGGTAATCCATGGTAACAAGCACCGCGTAGATGTCATCCATCAAGCCGAGCATGCGCTCGGCTTCCTCTGAGTGGCCATGGCGCAGAATATCCAGACAGCGCCGCCGCAGTTCACCCGCCGCTTCAGCAAGACCCTGCAGATACGTGGCAGATTCCACGTCGAGATCGCCAGGGCTGGGCAGTTCGCCGCCTTGCACCAGCGCACAAACGATGCTGGCTTCGGCATATTCTTTCAGTGCATCCTGCGTGTAACCGGCGAAAAAGAGATCAGGGAAATCCTTGAGTCCTGCGATCAGTGCTTCAGCCAGCTGGCGGGCAGCATCCAACTCCGTCTGAGCGTTCTCTTTCTCGTCGCGATGGATGGCGCGGATCGCGTGGGCGCAGTGTCGCGTCAGCTGGCGCGTTTGCGCTAAGGCTGCATCGCGGGCTGCGGTCTGCGCGTCGAAATCCTGGCGAATGGATTCAGCAATGCTGTCGAGCCGGTTCATGCTTTGTCGTCCGGCTTGGGCGGCTCGGGCGGTTGCAGCGAACGAAATAGATCGTCCGCCAGCGATTTACCGGGCGGCAGCTTGATTTCGCCGAAAACCGCTTCGAACTTGTTCAGGTTATCCGCCAGGGCTTTTTGCAGCAGCTTGGCGCTGAGCGGGGACATCATCACCCGCGCCTTGATGTGCACTTCAGACTCGCCGGGCAGGATATTGCCAAAGTCGAAAACCAGCTCCGACGGCGAATGTGAGATGCGCACCACATTGCTGTAGTCAGCTTCTAATCCTGGAGGAACCACAATGCGCGGGCGGGCCGGCGTGACAGGTTTGCCAGCCTCATCTCCTGGGGGTTGTTTAGATTCAGCCATTCTGCTCCATTCCAACCTTTGCGAAGGTCAAGGAAAGCTTTGCTTTCCGCAGTTGCGAGGAAGCCGAAGGCTGACGAAGCAATCTCCAACCTTCACAAGGTTTTCTGATGATACACCGGCAAAAATTTGCGTGTAATCCAAGGAAAATTCCCCCTCTCCTTTTTTGAAGGAGAGGGGTTAGGGGCTGAGGTTTTAGAACGGGATCTCGTCCTCAACGACGCTTTCAGGCTCGGACGGAGCGCCTTGGTAAGCCTCCGCGCCAGCGCCGCCTTCACCGCCATCGCCACGGCCAAGGAAAACGACGCGTTCAGCGACGATCTCGTAGGATGCCGCGTGGGTTCCGTCCTGGCGCTGATAGACGCGCGGACCGCCGGTGGCCTTATCCGGGTTGATACGACCCTCCACCATTACCTGCCGGCCCGATTTCAGATACTGGTTTGTAATTTCTGCCTGTCGGCCAAAGGCCGACACACGGAACCAAACCGTTTCCTTGACTTTCTCCCCGTTCGAACTCGTATATTGACGGTTAGTTGCTATCGAAAAATTCGTGACAGCAGTCCCGGTGGGCGTATAGCGCATTTCGGGGTCGCGGCCGAGATTTCCGACAAGAATGACCTTTTGGTAAGACATTGCTGCTCCTTCATTAGTTAGTGTATGCAAACAACATGGCAAAACCAAGCTGGCTTAGAAGCTATTCAGTTATGGGAAATGGGGGCTCCTTTCGGATGAGTGTGTGGGTTAGATTACCGGGCGCATCCCGCCCGGTGCTGATTTACAGTTCACTCACCGGCTAAGCGCATTATAGACCAAATGTGCGAAGAAAGTCAAGATGCTGTTATTTTCATCGGAGGAGGGGTCATCATTACTTGACAAGAATAAGCGCCAAATTACAGATGAATTCTTTGACATGATTCCACCGAAAGCACCATAAAAAGAAGGTCGACAAATAGATGTATATCCTTACTCCATATTGTGAAAGATGGTACAAATGACCTATGAGCGTGTGGGTCATTTGTATCTAACTGCATAGGCAATTTAGCCTGAGACTCTAATTGCAGCATTCATCTATCGGTGCACATCGGAGGGGGTAACGTTCGCCCCCTCCTCCTGCCTTCACTGGAAAGAGGAGGATTCGTGGCTGTTTCATCTCCAGCTCCAGAGGAAAAGGTCGGCCCCCAGTCCTTTGGGAAAGCTAGTCCGCCGCCAGGCTCGCCGCCCTCGCAAACCGCTGTTTTAGATTTCTTCCGTTCGATTTCCCCCGGATTGCCGAATATTGAATTTTGCATCCAGTGCGGCAGTTGCGGGGGCTCTTGCCCCGCCGCCGCGCTGATGGACCACACGCCCCGGCGCCTGTTCGCGCTGATCCGCGCCGGCGAACTGGAAGAAGTGCTGCGCAGCAACACTCCCTGGTATTGCGTGTCCTGCTATTTCTGCATGGTACGCTGCCCACAGGAGATCCACATCACCGACATTATGTATGGGTTGAAGACACTTGCCGTTCAACGCGGTTACACGCGCAGGAACAAGGCCACTGACCTCTCTCGCACCTTCGCTGGCTTCATCGAGCGTTTTGGTCGCAGCTTCGACCTGGGGATTGCCGCCAACCATTACCTGCGACACCCGCCCTCGGACCTGATGGGGTCGGCCAAGATGGGATCGGAATTGTTGTTCAAGGGCCGCCTAAAGCTCACACCAAACAAGATCAAGGGGATTCCGCAGCTGAAGAAGATCCTCAAACGCGCCAAGCAGTTGGAGGCCGTGCTATGAAATACCTTTTCTATCCCGGTTGTTCGTTGGAGTGCATCTCCAGCGCCTACTACGAATCCCTGCTCGCTCTCCAAAACAAATTGGATGTGGACTTCGAAGAGATCGAGGATTGGAATTGCTGCGGCGCCAATGAATACATCGCCCTACATCGCATTCCCTCTTACGCACTGATCGCCCGCAATCTGGCTCTGGCCGAGCAACAGGTGGATGGCGCCAAAACCTTGCTGGCTGCCTGCAGTGCTTGCTACGTGAATCTGGCCAGGACGGCCAAGTACATGGGCACGGACAGGGAGCTCAACACCAAGGTTAATGACGCTTTGTCGGCCGGTGGTTTGCATTACACGGCCGGTACAGTTCAGGTACGACATATCTTGGATGCCCTTTACAAAGAGATCGGGATTTGCAAGATCAAGAAACTGGTCGAACGGCCGCTCACCGGGCTGCGCGTCGCCGCCTATTACGGCTGCATGGTGCTGCGGCCCGATCCCGATCAACGCTGGCGTGACCCTGAGAACCCCACTGCGCTGGAAGAGCTGATCGCAGCTTGCGGCGCGGAACCGGTGGATTTCCCACTGCGCACCCACTGCTGTTCGGGCCACATGCCTCAAATCAGTACTGAAGCCTCCCTGGAGTTGTTGCGCCGATTGGTAGAAAGCGCGGTAAAGAGCGGCGCGGATCTATTGATTACCACCTGCCCGCTGTGCCAATTGAACATCGATGCCTACCAAGATGAAATGAACAAGTTCTTTGGCACCAGTTATCGCATGCCCATCCTTTTCTTCACGCAATTGATGGGCCTTGCCTTCGGTTTAAGTCCGGATGCCCTGGCCATTGGACGCGAAGTTGTTTCCTCCGCGCCGGCGCTGGCGCGCATCGGTGTGAAGGTGGAACAAATTCCTCCACCAGTGAAGCGACCGCCCAAAAATACGTCTCTTCCCATGCCGCGCATGCCCAAAGCCTATGGAGAGCAACTATGACCGAGACCACCGACAAAAACGGGGATCATCGCATCGGCGTTTACGTTTGCCATTGCGGCAGCAACATCGCCGGGGTGGTGAACGTCTACGAAACCGCCAAGTGGGCGCAGGAGCATTTAGCAGACCAGGGAGTGGTGGTGGCCAAGGAATATAAGTTCATGTGCTCCAGCCTGGGGCAGAAGCTGATCGAAGAGGACATCAAGAACGAGAAGCT
>DATDRZ010000034.1:0-6484 GCA_035291465.1 Anaerolineales bacterium | reverse complement strand
CTAATATACCCCAAAAGGAATATTCCTGTCAAGGAATATATCCATGTTAAGTTGTTTCTAACCAAGCCTGCAGCGCTCATTTTGCCCTCATTTTTCGCAAAACAAAACGGAGCGCGGCTTCGTTCTCTGGCATATGAGCACAACTTTTCTCTTACTGCTTTTGATCCTTGTTCTGATTTCGCCTGCGTTAGCTATTCTCGTGTTGCTGTTGAAATTAGTGGGCGTTGTGTAACGCCGACACCGCAGGCAAGATCAAAGCAGCCACCCCTCATTCCCGCCCAACGGGCTAATCGCTAAATCGCCTCCGCGGAAAGCTCGCGCGCCAATTCTACGGGGGGCTAAGCGCGGTTTTGCCGAGATCGGAGATGCCGGTTACATGCAACGGCGCAAGGGGTCCTGGAGCGAGTATGACGATTCTTGTAACTGCTTGCGATTTTTATACCGCGCAGCAAGAAAGCATTGTTAAATCCTTATCAAATGCAATTGCGGCTAGTTTTAGCCCTTCAACCTGGGTAAGGTACGGAAACAGTGTATCGGTCAAGTCATCGATCTTGAGGCCAAACTTGATTGCCAAGGTTGCGGATTGAATGACCTCGCCCGCCTCAGCGGCAAGAATATGCGCGCCTAGAAGCTGATTGGTTGTTTCATCTGCTACTAACTTGATGAAACCGCGTGTATCCCGGGCTGCCTGCGCTCGCGCTACATGCTCAAGACTGACGGTGCTGGTTTTGACTTTGTGACCCTCTTTCTTGGCCTGTGCCTCAGTCAATCCAACCGTTGCAATTTGTGGGTCGGTAAAAATAACCCCTGGTACCGTTAACAGGTCAAGGGGCTTTTTTGTATCCGTCAGCGCGTTTTGAGCCGCTACTGATCCCCCTGCGGCAGCCACGTATACAAATTCCGGATTATTGGTTACGTCACCGGTGGCATAAATGGCTGAATTGGAACTCCGCATGTATTTATCTACAATGATTGCGCCGTTTTGCCCTATCTTGACATCCATGTTCTCCAACCCCATGCCCCTTGTGTTGGCTTCTCGCCCAAGCGCCATCAGGATTTGATCGGCTTTATACTCCCGCTCTTGCCCCATTACACGGGCACGAACGATCCGAGTTTCTCCATCTCGGCTCAAGCGCTCCACCTCAACGCCAGTAATGATGCCGATCCCTTCTTCCTCCAAATAATCCTTTATTCCCCGACCAATTTCTGGCTCGTGCGCTGGCACCAAGCGGGTGCTGCGCTGCAATATCAGAACATCGATTCCCAAACGAGCCATTGTTTGCCCTAATTCCAAAGCCACTGCCCGTCCTCCCAAGACAATAAGGGATTTTGGCAACTTCTCTAGTTCCATCAAGGTAGTGCTATTTAGAGGTTCGACTTCCTCCAAACCCGGAAAGTCCATCATGCGCGGGTGGGCGCCGGTGGCGATCACGTAGCGGTTGGCCTTATAAGTCGAATCTCCAACCTGTAGCTTGCCATCTTTGGTAAATTGGGCAAAGCCTTCAATGTAGGTGACTTTGGGATAGGCAGCCAGGACGTCCGCATATTTGGTCTGGCGCATCTGTGAAACGAGGTCATCTTTTTGTGTGCGAACTGTTTCCCAATCCAGATTGACTTGCTGAGTATTGACCCCTTTGAAGGGGTGGTGGCCTGCATTGTGCCAGGCTTCGGCCGCCCTGATCAGGGTCTTGGAAGGCACACAACCTACATTGACGCACGTCCCGCCGATGGTGCCGTGGCCGATCAACCCAACTCGGAATCCCAAGTCTGTACCCTTGATTGCGGCGACAAATCCGGCTGACCCAGCCCCAATGACCAGCAAATCAAAGTCATTGTCGCCATATCCGTTGGGAGAAGCATGGGTTTGTGCAACCGCGTCATCAATGGTCGAAGTGCTTTTGACCGTTGCGGAGTATCCGGCTCTTTCTAGAGAAGCAGTAAGGTCTTCGCCGGTTACCTCGGGCTGCACAATAAGGGTCGCCTTGTTCGATTGCCAGCCCAGTATTTCTACCGTTTCGACTCCGGCGACGCGTCTAAGTGCTTTTTCAACATGATGGGGGCAACTGTCACACGTCATACCCCTCACATCTAATTCAAGCTTCTTTTTTTGTGCCATTGTCGGCTCTCATCGAACTTTCTAATTCAGCTTGTTCGCTAACCAAATGACAAACACAGTTTTTTCCTTCCACATCATCGGTTGGAAAGGTTCGGCCGAGAGAAAAAAGCTGTTTCAAATCTTTCTCCAAAGACTGCAGCTCGCGTATGCGTTGATTTATCTCTTGGGATTTCTTATCCAACAAATGCAGCAAAACCCCACAAGGGGCGATTTGTCGATCGCGCAGATCTAGGATCTCTTTGATGTCGCCGAGGGTCAGATCCAGCCGCCTTGCACCCGCTACTAACTTCAGCCGATCTACGTCGACTTCGGAATATTCTCGATAGCCATTAGGCTTTCGTGATGGCAACGGCAATAGGTCAATTTCCTCGTAATAACGGACTGTTTTTGCTGGAACCCCGGTGAGTTCAACCAACTCTCGTATTTCCATAAAGGCCTCCATTTAGGCTTAATCAACCATAAGTCTACACCTTCCAGTTACTGGAATGTCAACTCCTCTCTTTTTTGGCTTGGCAGCTGAATAGGTTAGTGGGCCTACAGCTCATCAGCGATGTGCGGGGTGGCGGCGCTATCCGCAATGGTAAGAATACAAGGGCTGGCCTCATCATCCTGGTGATGTTTGGCCTGACTGAAAGACACTTTAATCTACTGGCCATGGGGATGCTCCTGCTGGGAGGCATATGGATCGCCGCCAGCCGCCTGGCGCCCAGCGATCTTGCGCAAGCGCAGGCTGCGCCTCAAACCGGCTTCCTTGCCCCACAATTCACGCTGGAAACGTTATCGGGGGAAAACATCACCCTAGCCGATCTGCGCGGCCATCCCATCCTCATCAACCTGTGGGCTTCATGGTGCCTGCCCTGCCGCGCGGAGATGCCGGCCATTCAACGCGTTTATGACCGCTATCGAGACCAGGGCTTTACCGTGCTGGCGGTAAATATGACCCTGCAGGACAGCCGCAAAGCTGCTGAGGACTTTGTAAATGAATTCGGTTTCACCTTCCCCATATTACTGGATGTGGACGGCCAAGTAGCCTCGCTTTACCGCCTGAGGGCTCTGCCTTCTTCCTACTTCGTGGACGCTTATGGTTACATCCAAGAAGTTGTGATTGGCGGTCCCATGGACGAGGCGTTGTTAGCCTCCCGCGTTGAGCAGCTTCTGGAAGCCAGCCAATAATGTTCCCTATCCTGCAAATAGGTTCAATCGCCATCCAGGTGCCCGGGCTCATCCTGCTGGCCGGCTTGTGGGTCGGCCTGACACTTAGCGAACGCCTTGCGGGCGAGACCAAACGGCAACCCATGCGGCCTGGCGAGGTCAGCAACCTCGCCCTATTAATCCTGTTGGCGGGCGCGCTTGGCGCCCGGCTTGGATACGTATTGAGATTTCCATCCGCTTTCGAACTTAACCCCTGGAATGTGCTCTCGCTGAACCCCGGCCTGCTCGACCCATGGATGGGATTAACGGCCGTCATCGTAGCCGCCACTGTCTTGGCCGAGCGCAAAGCCCTGCCAGCAAGAATCCTCGTGGATATTTTCACACCGATGCTGGCGGTCTTGAGCGCGGCCTGGTTCCTTAGCTCCCTGGCCTCTGGCAACGGGTATGGCCTGCCTACCGCGCTGCCCTGGGCGGTTGATCTGTTCGGCGCCGGGCGCCATCCAACTCAAATCTACGACACATTAGCGGCCGTTCTCATTCTGGTAACGCTCTGGTGGCAGCGCGGTAGCTTTCGTCTAGGTGAGGGGCGACTCTTTTTCGTTTTCCTGGCTTTTACCTCGGCTTCCAGAGTGTTCCTGGAGGCTTTCCACGCCGCCGGCGCGGTGCTTCCCGGAGGCTGGAGGGCCAATCAGATCCTGGCTTGGCTGGTCTTTGCCTTAAGTCTTTGGGTTTTGCAGAAACCTAGGAAAACTCAGGGCACATAAATTCTGGTGTCGGGCCTGAAGGCGGCCCAGGAAAACCAGAAGTGATTAATTGACACAACGGATTCCAACTGGGTCCCTTCAAGGGACCCATCGCTTGCCTGGCCAAAGATGTCCCAGGTACTGCCAGTCTGCTCATCGCGAATTACTTCGCTGCTTGATGAAAAGGTCAGTGTCATCCCCTCCACCTGGCGCGAAAACGCGGCTGCAGTTCCCACGTCGCGCCCATCTCCGATTTGCGCCACATCCAGCGGCGAGGCCACCCCGGGTTGCCAGAAAATTGCCACCGGCTCGCCTCCCACCGTCTCGTTGACCACGCCCACCTGACTGAGGGTTTCATATGGGAAGGCCACCGCCTCCCCATTGAGATCCAGGGTTAGTACGCGAGCCATCGGCGGCATGGCGTCGGGCGAGGGTGGGCCAGAAAACAAGAAAGGGGACGAGTCTATATTGTCATAGCCCAGGTAGGGGTTCAGGCCGTACCGCTCCAAATAGCGGGGATAGCCCGTATCCCGGGATAGTACCAGGGCCTCGGGGAAAGCTTCGCGAAAGTCCTGCCAAGCGACGATGAGGGCTGGGATTCCCTTCAGACGAGTCCCTGAAAGCTCCCCCGCAATGGCTTCGCCCGTGGCCTGCTGCCACCAGGATTCGGTTGGGCGATCGTACATGATCAAATTGCTAAATCGCAATTTGCCCGTTGTGCCAAATGTCACAGCCTCCCCCTTTACTCTCCTTTCAAAGGCAATGGCCGTATTGCATAAGGGGCAAAAGGTAACCAGCAGTGGGGTCTCGCCCACCCAGTCGTTGACAATTTCGTGCCATACCAGGATTTGCAAAGGGTAGGCCCGCACCATGTCGCCCACCTCAAGCTGGATGACGGGCTCCAGCGGTCGAAGCCATTTATCAGCTTCCACAACTGAAATAAACTTCGGTTCGTCAATGGCTGGGATGCCATCCTTGGGCGGGCCTCCGGAGAGGATCTCATCATAGGGCACGATGTGATTACTGAAATCGGTGGAAAATTCCTCCGCTCCCGGGGGAAACTCAGGGCCAAGAAACTCCTGTACTGCCGCAATCGTTGTCGGGCTTACCGGACGGGTGGGGGTTGTGTCATCCGTTTGGCTTGGCGAAGCCACAGGCGTGCCCGCACGTTGAGAACACGCCCCGACGATCAAAAGAAGACCAATAAAGAATAAGACCTTCCTCATGATTATGTAACCATAAGACACACAGCAAAAAGCTTTCTTACTTTGATGACCCCGGTACAAAAAAAGAGTAAGCTTGAGTTAGATGAACAAGTGGAGAGCGCTGGCGCTCACAGCCGAACAAATGGCCGAAGTTGATGCCCTCGCAGTGAAAGCATACGGCCTACAGCTCATCCAAATGATGGAAAACGCAGGCAGGCACTTGGCCACCCTGGCCGCCGAGATGCTGGGCGACAGGGCCAGCAAACCAGTGTTCATCCTGTGTGGAGCAGGGAACAACGGAGGAGGCGGCATGGTGGCCGCCCGCCATTTGAGTAGTTGGGGGGTTGAGGTGCAAACCCTGCTGGCCGCCGACCCGGGTTCATTGAAAACCGTTCCAGCACAACAGTGGCAATCCGTCTCGGCGCTGGGGCTCGCCTCCAAAAGCAGGCGGATTCCACCGGTCTATTTGATTATTGATGCACTGCTGGGCTACGGTGGCCGCGGAGACCCACGACCGCCGATTTCCGATTGGATCGAACGTGCCAACCAATCCGGCGTCCCCATCCTTTCCCTGGATATCCCTTCGGGACTGGATGCAAGTACCGGCCTGCCAGGCTCTCCCACGATAAGAGCCGCCGCCACGCTCACCCTGGCAGCCCCGAAAACTGGTCTGCTCTCCGATTCGGCCAGGAGCTATGTAGGTGAGCTATTCCTTGCGGACATTGGCATCCCCCCACAGGTGTATCGTGACCTTTTCCCCCACCTCGTCGCCTTTCCTCCGTTCTCCCCAGGTGGTCCGGTTCTCATTTCCTGAAAACTGGTCCCAGCCAGCTAAGCCCGCTAACCAGCGAAACGAAAATACGAACGGTGCTTGCCCAATAATCGCTCTCCGGGCCCCATGTGCTAAGCCGCCTTCATCATCGCAAGCAGCGCCTCGTATTCCTCGCGGCAGTCGGGGCAGATTTCCAAATGCTGGGCGATGGAGGCCATAAATCCCTTCACCGGTTTGCCGCGCAAGATTGCCTCAGCGAACTGGTCCAGCATCCGGTATACATCATTGCAGGAGAGTTCCTTGTCCCGTGTGGCAGCCAGCATAAACAGCACCTTCCCCGGCATTGAATCGGGCGTGCGCTGTGATGTGAGCCTCATTCTCAACCAATCTAGAACGCGTTTCATTTCACTGCCTCGACACGGATCTGGTGAGGATTCTTACGAATCAAACATGGAAAGCAGTTCCTTCGGAGGGAAACCAGCCTTTTCAAGGCGGC
>DATDRZ010000033.1:0-7832 GCA_035291465.1 Anaerolineales bacterium | reverse complement strand
AATCTTCGCAGCCGTTCGAATTTGGCTTCACCTCCTTGATGGCGTCAAGGTGAGCGCATCCCAATTCCATAATTACCCATTATATGCCTTCCCCGTCCCGGCCCCGCTTTCAGCTAACCTCAGCCGTTCTTTTTCAGCCGGCCCAAATAGGCATGGCTTTCGTTGACCTGCAACCGCACCCATAGAGGATTGTGGTCCGAAAGTTGATAGGTACGCCAATCTTCATAGTACTTTTCGATATCCCGCTGATATTTGGCGCTATTGAGGTTGCTCGTCATCACCATCGCTTTTTTGTAATCGTTGATTTGGTTTTTGCGAAACGCGCTTAAAAACAAACGGAAGACGCCCGCGTTCCGCTTTAGCGGTTCATCTGATTGGCTGTCGACGAACTCGATGACGTCTTTCTTTGTTTTGAACGCGATCTGGTCATAATACTTGGATTCATCGATATTGGTTTTTTGCTGCAATGCCTTCGGCACCACGAAGCCGTTATCCAATAAAGCTCTCATGGTCTTGTGTTCGGGGTGGACTACGTTGAAGTCGCCCAGCACGATCAGCGCAGTTTCTTCATCCCGGAGCCCGACATTGGCCCGCCTGCTGAGGAATTTGGCCACCGCTTCGATTTCCTCGACGCGTTCTTTCAGTGCCTCTCCGGACTCTGCTCCGTAATAAATATGCACGGTACACAAGTTGAAGCGAAACCAGCCGGCTTGAAAAGCTACGATGAAGGGCGTGCGCCTGAATTGCTTCCCCGCGGTTGCCTTGCTCTCACTTTCCTCCAGACTTACTTTTGAAATGAGAAGCGAAGCCGGCAGTACGACCTCGCCGGCAATATTTCGAAATAGGACCTTTCTGCGATCATAAATGAAGGTCATGCGTTCCCCGTTACCGCCGGCCGCCGGATCGGCCACGTCTGTGGCTATGTAGCTCCAGTTCGGCCCAAGGATATTCATCACGATGCCCAGTTCGTTCAGGCGGTTCACTTCTTGAACGGCAACCAGGTCGAATCGGGAGATGATCTCGGCGATGTAGAACAATGACTCAGTCAACCTGTTGCCGTACCCCCGCCGGTTTTCCTTATCGAAATCGCGGACATTCCAGGTGGCCAGCAACAACGTATTTTCCACATCCTTGCCCGGGATGTTCGTATCCAACTGGTCTCGCAGCAAAATGAGCTTGTCGATGACCTTGTTGCGATCGGCCTTATCCTTGATGAGATATCTGAGCTGGTTGTAGTAAGGCATTTTTCCCTCCGGCGGATAAACCTAAGATACCCCTTTGCGCTTACCAGCCTATGAACAAAATCTACCCATAAAAGGTCGCCCGGGCGATCTGATTCATCAACGTTGCCGTTACCTCATCGGTTTCACGGCCCAGCGAGAGCTTCACATCCTGTTCGTCCACTGCACCTTCCATCGCCGCCATCACATCCTTTGCCCACTCCGCAAAGCTGAGCCCGGCGGGCAGGTTACCAGAAAGGTTCATAGTTGCTTGGTTTTCCCCCTTCCCCCTTCCAAGGGGAAGGGCCGGGGATGGGGTTTGTCTCATCCACACTGGCACATAGCTATAGTCCGACTGGTCCAACACAGATCGAAAATCCTCACCCAATAAGACCCAACCGAAATTACGGTCGAAAACCTTTTGCCGCTCGAAGGTCAGGCGTCCATCGCTGCGCGCTTCCCGCGGAGCGCGCTCGATGATCAGGCGATAGTAAGCGCGCGTTTCTTCGAGATTGAAGCCCCCCACCCGTCCGGCCACATAACGTACCAGTGGCTGCACGGCAAGGCCGAAATCCAGCTCATGAATAGGCGAGCCCGGATTTGATTCCATCAATTCGAGAAAGGGTTCCTCATAAATGTGCAACGCAGCATTGATTGCCTGTGCGGCCTTGCGCCGCTGCTCGCCCCGCGCCTGTACACTAAGCCCGCTGCCGTGTGTGCAAAAAGCATCCTCCACGTCGACAATGAACGGCACCGCGCTAACCTGGCGTAAAAAACCCTTGCGCAACATTTCAAAGATCACCAGCGTCAATGTGACGTTCAAAGGTTTACCAAGAACGACGGCGGCCTCAGGGGGCGTCAGGCCTCGTTTGACCCCACCACCCTCGATGCGCGCAAGGGCAGGCTGGTAGTGCTGAAGGTTCCGTTTTCTGAAGAGATGCAGGAGTCGCAAGATTATTTCACTTCTCATATTGCGGAATTCCTATTGGCAATAAATTGCAAACCTTTTAGGTCTGCCGTGCGTCCCGATCGTGATGATTTGATTAGGCCAGTTGCTTATCGCACGTCTTCTAGAGAAATTACTGCCATATTCCCGCTCGAGCGCACTTTCGTTCGAGTCGTGCTGGCTGTTGGCACGAACCCACCCGCAGGGACGTACCCTGCGGTAGGCGCCACGGTGCGCACCTCGTGCGCCGCGCCGCCCGTGCCGCAGCTCCCGCTGCAACCGGAGCAGCCGCCCCCGCCGCTTCCAGCTATGCGAACTCCATCGCGAGCTTCTCTCTCGATTCGACAACCGCCGCCGCATAAAGGAAGATCGGGGCAGGTCCAGCACTTTTCTGGCAACCCGTATCCTTTGGGATCCTGTTCTCGATACCGGAAGGACCGAAATAACTCGCCATCCCAGATCTGCTCCCAGGGGTCGCGCAAGATGTTGCCTGCAGAAACGTAGTACGACTGGCACGGCAACACATCGCCGTTAGGCTCAATGCACAATGAATATTCGCCTGCGTTGCAGCGCTTGGCGCCGATCTCAAGCTCAACCGGAGACATGCGGCAATATTCCGTTGGCGTGTACCACAAGAAACGCATGCCCAACTCCTGGGCTTTATCTCGCACTCGCACCAGGAGCGCCGGCATCTCCTTTTCATCGATCGCGACGCCTGTCGAGAATCCTCCACCCGAATAGATCATCCCATTCATGGCAAATGTGCGGATGCCCAACGAATAGATGAACTCGATAATTTCTTCGATATGATCCATGTTAGTGCGCATCAATGTCGTATTGGTAATCACGTGGACACGACTCGCCACCGCGTTCTCGATGCCTTGCACCGTCTGCTGCCACGAACGCGCCCCCATCATGGCATCGTGCACCTCTGGCCGGCTGGAGCCAAGAGTGATCTGCACGTGGTTGAGACCGGCCTCGCCGAGTTCATCCATATAAGACTTGTGCGCAATATGGCGACCATTTGTATTGAGGCCGACAATCATGCCGAGCTGATCGGCATATCGGATAACCCTGGGAAGGTCCGGGTGTAGGGTTGCCTCTCCGCCAGTCAGGATCAGGTGAGGCACACCCAGCTCGGCCAACCGATCCAAGACTTGGTACCAGTCATCCAAGGGCAGCGACGGCATCTGCAGGTGATCGACTTCGTTATAACAATGCGGGCATTCATTGTTACAGCCATACGTCAATGCGATATCTACCTTGTACGGCGCGTTGACCTCGATGCTGAACAGCGGCGACATTTCCATCGTGCCGGAAAGCTGGCAGGTCGGGCAATCCCCTGTGGGATCCCGAAAACTTTCGATCATGTCATAGATCTGGTGCAGCTCCCGTTCGATCTGATCTAAGGAAGCGTCCGCGTACCCGTTCGCCAGCCTCGCCCGCGCCTCGCGCAATGGAATCCCATCCAGTGCCATCTTGGACATCAGCACCGCAGTTTGGTTCAGGTGCACAACGTCGGTTACATCGACGAACAAGACGCCGACTCCGCCGGGTTCGACGCGCAAATGAATGCGCATGCTGCGCCCATTGGGCAAATCAATGTCCCAGAAATGCAGGCCTTGGCGGGGTGGCTCGATGGGTTTGAAAGCAGTCAGGACACCCAAGGCAAACTTGCTCACAACATTCGGGCGAACGGCGAGAGCCATGGGGAAAGTATATCAGCGAAAGAAGTAGCTAATTGTTTAAGTTGAAGGTTGAGGGTTTAGCGTTAAACTTTCAACATTAACATATCAACCGAGTTTCTTCACCGCCGCTACACCCAGCAAGCCGGATGGACGGCGCAACTTCGTCGCCACATCTTCACACGAGCCGGCCTCCCCAATGCCAGACGCATCCTCGAAATCGGCTGCGGAACAGGCGCCATTTTACGCACCATCAACCATGGACCCGAAACGCACCTCTTCGGTCTGGATATTGATTTGCTTTCGCTTCAAGTGGCGCAGGGTAACGCGAAAGGCGCAATCTGGACCTCTGGCGACGCCCACCACTTGCCTTTTCCGGATGGGTCCGTCGATATCAGTTTCTTCCATTTCGTGCTCCTTTGGCTCGCCGACCCGATTCGCGCGCTTGGGGAAGCTCGCCGAGCCACACGGGACGGAGGCGCCGTGATCGCCTTCGCCGAGCCCGATTACAGCCAACGGGTTGCCACCACTTCATCCCTGGCGAGAATCGGCCAACTGCAAGCGGACAGCCTCTACTCCCAAGGTGCCAACCCGAATCTCGGCAGCCAGCTTGAAGAGTTATTTGTGTCCGCAGGGATTCAACCGATCGAAGTCGGCGAACTCCTATCCGACCCCTCTCTTATGAAAGACGAGTCCATTGGGCTGGAGCTCGAAACATTGAAATCCGACCTAGCGAAGGTTGTGCCTGCCCGTGAATTGGATCAACTAATGGATGCGCTGCAGGAAACAAAAGAAGGTCTGGTTACATTACAGGTACCAACCTTCTACTGCTGGGCATGGGTCAATTGACACTAAGTGGACCTGGGACGAAACCTATAATGAATTGAATCGTAGATTAACTGGGAAAGGAGTTGGCATGTCACGTGATTCCTTATTTTGGGGCCTTTTGCTGCTCATAGTGGGCGCCATTTTTCTGGGCAACAATTTAGGATATTTCTCGTTCGATCTCAGACTGCTCTGGCCGCTATTTATTGTTCTGCTGGGTGTCTATATCTTGCTCGGGCAATCATATTATTCGGGTCGTCCCGTCGAAGGTGAGCAGGTTATCCTCCCGCTTGATGGAGCCTCCGAGGCGATCGTTCACATCGAGCATGGCGCGGGCAGCCTGCGCATTTCCGGTGCGTCCAATAAAGATGAATTGCTCAGTGGCACGTTTCACAATGTAAAGGCCACAACCGATAAATCGGGTAATCGTCTTAGCGCCCGGCTGCGCAGCACGCTCAGTGGAGGCATGTTTTGGCTATTCCCTTGGAATTGGGGTCATCGCGGCCATGAATGGAATTTCTCACTTAATGCGGATATACCTTTGACCTTGGATATTGAGACCGGGGCCAGCGACAACAAGCTGGACCTCAGCCAGATCAAGCTCCATAAACTGGATCTGGACACGGGCGCTAGCTCGACCTCGATCATCCTGCCAAAGGCGGGCGGCCATAGTCGCGTGGAAATCTCCTGCGGCGCCGCTTCGATGAACATCGAGATTCCAGTGGGTGTGGCTGCCGATATCCGCTCGGAATCCGGCCTCGCCGACATCTCCATCGACGAGGCGCGCTTCCCGCGCTCGGGTAAGCACTACATCTCACCCGATTATGATTCGGCAGCTAATACAGTTGACCTGCGCCTGGAGACTGGCGTCAGTTCCGTGAAGATTAGGTGAGGATCGAAGATGCGAACCGTATTGCGAGAGCCTGTCCCGAGTGAGCCGCTCGCGGCGACGAGGGAGGGCATTTAGCCAGAGCCTGCCCTGATGAGCCGCTTCGCGGCGAGGAAGGGAAGCCTCATAAATCGGAGGAGTTCCAATGAGCAAGAATTTCAACACCATATTCGGCATCCTGCTGATCGTGGCGGGCTCCTTGCTCGCCCTTCAGCAGTTCGGTTATCTTGGCGGCAATGTCGGTGACGCCCTTTTCACCGGCCTTTGGGCTTTAGGTGCGATTTATTTCGGCAACATGTATCTTCGCGATCGCGCCCAATGGTGGTTCGCTCTGATCGCTCTCGTTCTTGCAGGCCTGACGCTCACCAATTTGCTCGACCTGTTCCTCCCGCCTGTTGGCGAGGTCATCGGCGGCGGGCTCTTCCTTGGCGCCATCGGCGCCGGGTTCCTGGTAGCCTATGCGCGCCAGCGCAGCAACTGGTGGGCGGTCATTCCCGCAGGCGTTCTTTTCACCCTGGCGATCATCTCGATCGTGGATGACCTTCCGGGAACACCCTTGCCATTCGATAGCGGCGCGCTGCTCTTCTTCGGCATCGGAATCACCTTCATGGTCATTTCCTTCCTAAATGTCGAAGGCCAGCGGCTTTCCTGGGCGATGATCCCGGCGATTGTTCTGATTGCATTTGGGTTGTTTGTCGGCTTTGGCCAGACTGAGTCCTGGAATTACATCTGGCCAAGCCTCATCATTCTATTCGGCATCTATTTCCTCATCACATCCCTACGCAGATCATAGGACCAAACGGAGAAAAAAATGACTACAGAAGCAGCATCGGATGAAAAAGGGTGGAGGACACGCGTGATTTACAAACGAAATGCGTCAGAAGCAGTCTATGGACTTGGCCTACTGGGCGCCTGGTTTTATTACATCACCACTGCAACCACATTCTGGATGGGCGCCCTGGGGATCATCAAAGGCATCTTTTGGCCGGCGTTCTTGATCTACGAATTGATGAGGTCCCTGGGCATGTAGCATGTAGATTGATTTGACTGAGGGCCTCCTTCAGTCGTAGGGGCGGGTCTGGTTCCTTGTCGGCGGATCCCAATCCAAGAGTCGATTAGACCCGCCCGTTCAATCGCACTAATATTTTCTGGGGCCCTGGGGGTCATCAAAGGCGTCTTTTGGCCGGCTTTCCTGGTTTACGAGTTGCTGAAATTCTTGAGCATGTAGCTTTGGTGTGGTTGATGGGCGGTTCCACTGCAGCCCATCATTAATCAACGTTGAGCGATTCAGCGATCCTAATTAATTCTCGAAGCGGGATATCCGCCTCAATCCGATAAGTGATCCCATCCGCCTCCCAGATCAGCGCAGGCGCCTGGACTAACACTCCGTAATCCGGCATTCGGTCCACCTGGAGGTAATGCATCCCGCGGATATAGGCGGCCGGATGCCCGTCCACCAACGTAGCTTGGATTTCATCCACCGGCCCTTTTGTGATGGAGATGCCGGGACCAATCACATAAAGGGCGATCTCAACTTTTTCGGCATTTTCGGCGTCGATCCATGCCAAGACTATGAAATCAGCGCCTGATTCGATACTTTGTATATAAATGTGATCCGGATCCCCTAAGTTGGAGGGGTATGTTGGCAACGGAACAGGGAAGTCGACCATTTTGCGAGCATTGGCTAAAGTGGTCTCACCGGATAGATTTGAAATCGGGATCATATTTCCATATTGCTCGAGGTTTTCGCT
This sequence comes from Anaerolineales bacterium, assembly GCA_035291465.1. Classification (GTDB taxonomy): domain Bacteria; phylum Chloroflexota; class Anaerolineae; order Anaerolineales; family UBA11579; genus JAMCZK01. The sequence continues at coordinate 516 of DATDRZ010000033.1, read as the reverse complement.
CGTGGGGGTACCCCGAATCGGTTCCGCCGTCGGTAATTCAATCTGGATTGCTCCGATCCTAAAGAACTCCAGGATTCGCGCCCTCACTTCTGGCACTGATAGCAGCGCGATAAGGACCACCAACACAATGGCCAGAGCATAGGCCCAACGCGGCGGTGGTCGACGAACCGCGTGCGCGCCGCGCTGAAACGCGCCTGCCAGATTTGGCGTGGGAGGATAGTCAAGGGTTCGTGCGGTTTCCAAAACACGAAGTCCGAATTTCTCGAGATTCCCGGCTTCTATCATTTCCATTCCTCCCAAACAGATGGAACATTCTCCTTGATAACCTGGCGCAATTTCCCCAAGGCCCGATGCGTCTGGGACTTCACCGTGCCTTCAGGCAGATTTAAAACCTGCGCTGTTTCTTCCAGCGATAGCTCCAGAAAATACCGCAGATATAAGATGGTTTGCGTTTTAGTCGGCAGCATTTTCACCGCTTGCCATAATTGCTGGGTCTCCGCGTTGGCTGCATCCAAA
>DATDRZ010000032.1:0-22297 GCA_035291465.1 Anaerolineales bacterium | reverse complement strand
CTGGCTGCAGCACCGGGGACTCCATCGCTTCAAGAATATCCGGGTCAATTGGCACGAAACTAAGGTCGGAAGGGTCGCGGCTATAGTTTGCTTGGCCGCTGGCTTGTACCGGAAGGTCCACGTAACTCTCAAACATGTCGACTGGCCGGGTAAGTGCAAGGAGGATTAGCACGCCAAAAAGAAATAACCCGGGCAATAAGATACTCGGGTTTATGGATATCGCCGGGTCTTGAATGGTGAGACTTTGGTGGTTGCGGGCTCGCGGTTCTTTTCTCACAGGGCGGGTAAGGGCTTATTCTAATTCCAATCGCCGTCATTTCGCCCGACTCCCTGGCCGCCTCAGTCTTGGTTGTTTCGTGGAGAATTTTCAGGCTTCCCTTTGCCCCCTTTATCCGGCTTATGCCCGTTGTCCGGTTTATCTTTTTTCACCAGCGAGGCCGCGGGTACCGCCGCCGGCAGTTGTGTATCCGAGCCCGGTCCTCGTCCATTGGGCGGCCCTGCATCTGGCGGAATGTGTGAGCTCACGATGCTGAACAACTCATCCACTGCGGGCAGGTCGCCTTGCGAATCTTCGATGATCTCGGTCAGCTGTTCTTTTTGCTTCTTAAGCAGCTCTCCAACGCTGGCAGCTTTTTCAGGATCCTCAGCCAGATCCAAAGCAAGTTGGCGTAAGAGGATTGAATAAGCGCTAACGCCAATTTCTTCAAGATTGGGCTTTCCTTGGATGGCTTGAATTTCCGATACACGTCGGGTGGTCAAAACGAGGTCTGCTTCAATGGGGTTGGATTGCAGGCTGTACCAGATGTTCTCGCTCGCCAGTTTCCACCCATAGAGACTATCGCCAGGCAGTGACTTTTGCGCCAAAGCGGTGCCTGAAGAAGCAAGCACGACGAATAACAAAGCCAGACTGGCTCCGTAGCGGAAAGCCGGTGAAGTGTTCCAGGTGAACTGGGGCGCCTGGTGGTGGGGGTTGGAGCGTATGTGCGCCAGCAGACGTGTGCGTGCCCGCGCCCGGAATTCGCGGCGCGGTTTCAGGCTCTCCAACGAGCGGATGTCAGCGGCGGCTAGCAGCAACGGGGCCAGTTCTTCGCGGAACTCGGGATATAGGGCAAGACATTCTTCGGGGGTGGCCCCCTCTAAACGCATGCGGGTGAGGCAATCTTCTAGTGCATGCTCTAACATTTTTACTTTTTACCGTTTTCTATAATTCGAGCCAAAGCCTGAAGGCCGCGCATCTGCAGGGCTCTTACTGCTCCCTGGCGCTTGCCTAGGGCTTTGGCTACTTCTTGTGTGTTGAGTCCATGAACGAGCTTCAGGGTCAAAACGTTACGCTGGTCGCCGGTCAATTCCTGCATGCATTCCAGGACCTTATCCGCCTCTAAACTCAAGCCCACCCTTTCGGAGACGGGCATAAAGTTATCGTCTTTGACCCCAATTACAGCTTCCAGCGGCGCCGTTTCTTTGCGGGTGCGATAGTGATCGATCACCGCGTTGCGAGCTATGCGGAATAGCCAGGCTCGAAAGGGAATGCCTCGAAAACGGTACTTATCCAGCTTTTCCCAGGCCTTCAGGAAGACGCTGGAGGTAATGTCCTCCGCCGTTTGCTGATCCTCGACGCGCAGGTAGATGAAACGATAGATACTGTCCAGGTAGGTGTCATACAGTGAGGCAAATGCTTGTTCGTCCCCATTTGCCGCTGCTTTGACCACTTGTTGTTCTTTTGGCAGTTTTTTCGAGTTTGCCATTCCTTGATTGCTTAGACCCTTGGCGAAAAATAAAAATCAGTATAGCCCCTATCTCTGTGGCTGTGTACCCCGTAATGGTACCGCGGCTGTGAACGTTTTTTAATTTGCCGTGAACCGTTTCATAGAATAAATGATTTCGTTGCAGCCGGCCCTCACATGGCTGATTGCTGTGACAATCATTGGCGGTCTATTGATAACCGCCTTTAGTGCACGGATGAACGTCGATTTCGATTATTAGGGCCGCGACGATGATTTTGGCATCGGTCCGGTGACCGAGAGCGGAATACTATCTTTTGTGATCATTTCATTTGTTGGGTTGTTCGGATTGATGCTGGCCCTGGGACGCAAGAGAAGACACAGATAGGAGGCAGCCATGCCCAAGTACGGAAAAGCAGCTCAAAAAAGTGTGAAACGCGCCATGCATAAAAGGAAACACGGGACCCTGAAGTCGGGACAATCTGGCAAGAAGGTGACCAGTAGGAAACAGGCGATTGCCATCGGCCTCTCCGAGGCGCGTAAGAAGGGCGCCAAGGTTCCGCGCAGGCGAGGTGGTTGACAATGAACCCGCTTAACAGTTCAACACGGCTTTTTGTTGCCCTGACGTTGCTGAGCGCAGTCCTGCTTGTCGGCTGCCAGGGTGGGCAGATCTCCATCGACCTCAATGGCGATGGAGGTTCTGGTGGTGGCGGAGATGCAGGTGGAACCGTTGCGAATCAAACCCTGTTCATTCTGATGGTTGTGCTCTTGGTTGCTATGTTTGCCATGGTGCTGGTAGCCATGAGTTCCAGGTAACCAGGCATAACGTGAAGGCTTGGTAGTCGTTTGTTCCATCGAGGAAAAACATCGGGAGGTGCTTATATGCCTACGCCACAAACGAAGAGACTAATTGCATTTCTGTTGATCAGCATTTTTTCAATTTCATTGCTGGCCGCATGCAGCGGGCCGACGACCATCGACGTCAATATCGATCCCACCACGGGGGCTGGCAATATCGTCGTAAATCCTCCGCCGCAGGAGCCAACACCGGTTGCCACCGGAACGTCTGGTGACATGTCGCAGGTCGCTCTGTTTGCGATCGTGGTGATCGTACTCATCGGTGTAATGGCCATTGTGTTCTCGGTGGCTCGGCGGCCACGTCGTGAAGAATAGAGGAGTAAACATGCCTCGCGAACGAATTACACGTGAACGGGTAACGCGCGAACGACCGTTGCGCAATCGCCCGGTGGTCGAACGCTCAGTTGAGACCCGCAGCTTTCGCGAGCGGGAACTCTCCGACCGTCAGATCATTTTGCGCAAGATCACCCGCTTCGTCTGGTGGGCGACGGGTGTGTTGGAAGGCTTGATTGGACTGCGGGTTTTGCTGCGCATGATGGCGGCTAACCCGGGCAATCCATTTGCCAGTTTCATCTACGCACTGACGGATTTGTTCCTATGGCCGTTCCGCACTCTGGTGGCTAACCCGGCATCAGACGGCATCGTGCTGGAGGTTTCTTCAGTCATCGCCATGATGGTTTATCTGGTGTTTGCCTGGGTCGTGGTGGAGTTGCTCTGGCTGCTGCTGGGCCGCGAGCGGGTCTGATCGATAGCAAGGTTTTTCGCGCTTAACTAACTTTGTGGAGGAAGGTTTTCTATGTCACTTGTTGAGCTCATCATCCTGCTGCTCGTCGCCGGCGTCGCCGGCTCCATTGGCCAGGCCATTGCCGGCTATTCGGCTGGCGGATGCCTCACTTCTATTGCCGTTGGTTTCATCGGCGCTTTGATCGGGGTTTGGCTGGCCCGCGCTATGGGTTTGCCGGAACTGTTCGCCTTTGACGTGGACGGCACTCGTTTCCCGTTCCTATGGTCGGTGATCGGGTCGGCGGTCTTTGTAGCCGTGATCTCGTTTATCTCGCGAAGCCGGGTAAGCGTTTAGTCCGGCAAGAAACAAAGTGGGCTCCCAGCTGGGAGCCCACTATATCAAAAAGGGAATGCGCATGCCCAGGTGAGGGGGGCACCCGGACACGCGCAGAGGAATTGTAACAGAAGAGGGCTATAGCGTTGGCCCTAGGACGAAAACATACTCCAAAGCGGTATAAGGTTCCCGGCTCGCCAGTTACCCGCCCGAAAATTACGTTTTATGCTTTTACCATTCAGCAACTAGATCGTAAAAAAGCGCGCCAAAACAAAGTAGCCAGCCCCGAGCCATTCAGACCGGGTTGAACGTCAAAAAAAGCCGCGGCGCGTTGACAGCCATTTTCGACCATGCTAAAATGCCGTCGTTGCTAGCAGTTGTTCTTAAAGCAGTGGAATTGCTCCATCTGATCAGGGACCTCTAGCAGAACATTTAGAAAGGAGGACCCGGATCATGGCGGAACGCGTGACCGGCACGGTGAAGTGGTTCAACGCCACCAAAGGCTTTGGCTTCATCCAGCAGGATGAGGGGGAAGATGTCTTTGTTCACTATAGTGCCATCTCTGGCGAAGGCTACCGGACCCTGGAGGAAGGACAACGTGTTGAGTTCGTCGTTGTTCAAGGCCAAAAGGGCCCTCAGGCGCAAGACGTAACACCAGTGATGTAACTTTTAGGCACCGACAAAAGAGGCGCACATTTGTGCGCCTCTTTTGTTTCTGGAACTTCTACAAGGGATCAAACAGGTTTTTCTGATTTGCCGTTTTTCATGTTTATCCAGGCATCAACCAATCCGGCATCGAATTGAGCGCCGCGGTTTTCTTGCAGATAATTCAGCGCTTCGGCTTCGGGCCAGGCCGGCCGATACGAGCGCGGAGAGGTGAGCGCGTCGTATACATCCACTACGCTGAGGATCTTCACTAAAAGAGGGATTTGCTCGACGCTAATTTTGTCCGGATATCCTTTGCCATCCGGTCGTTCGTGATGAGAGCGGATGACAGCCAATTCCGGAGGCATAAAGCCCAACCGGGCGCAAAGTTCGTAACCGGCTACCGTGTGTCGTTCAATGGCCCTGCGTTCGTCCATAGTGAGAGGACCGGGCTTATTCAAGATCTCGTTGGGTACCTGGAGTTTGCCTACGTCGTGAATGATGCCACCTTGCGCCAAAACGCGTAGCTCCTCGGGTGCCAACTTTAGCGATCGGCCCAGATCAAACGCGCCTTGCGCTACTCGATACATGTGGCCCGCAGTGAATGGGTCGCGTGTCTCGGTTTCCAGGATTAACTGGCGCACGCTGGGCGAGATGCCGGCAGCCAGCCGTTCACTGGGATTGCTGGAGAAAAGGCCGACGATGGAGCGTACGATTGAGTCGCCACGCTGGTATTGCACGACCAGACCGATCACCGTGGCGATCACCGAAGCCAACAGCAGAAAGTGATAAATCCACCAGCTCAGCCAAAAGGTTTGCCCGGTGGAGATAATGATCTGGGTCACTGCGATCCAGCCGCCGATGTAGGCTACCGCAAGTTGGAAGGGGAATCGGGAATAACGATGGGATTTCCAATAGCGGTATCCGGCTACGGCGGCCATAATCAACGTGAGGCCGCCGGCAAAATAACGCAGCGGAGCCTGATTGATCGGCAGCAATCCAGCCAACATGGGATTGCTGAGCGCCAAAATACCCGCCAGGATAATCACGATGGTCCAAGCCGCCAGCAGTATGTCGGTACGTCTGGCGAGCCAGGCACTAATGCGATTGTCTGAACGCAGCGAAGACACCAGCAGCCAGAAACTCATGGCGAGAACGCTGAGCTGAGCCGCGACGCCGACCACCTGGTTCTGATCGATGAGAAACCCTGGCGTGGCGAGGCCGTGTGCGCTAAAGAAAGCGGCCAACGAGATAAATGCCAGGGCGACGTAAATGACCTGCAGGTTGCGCTGGCGCAATCCAATAATGCCAACTACTATCGATATCCCCAAAGCGACCAGGGCAGTGGCGGAAACAATGTAGAAGTGGTGAGCGGGTAAGGCGAGCAGTACATCATAAGATGGCCAGGGGCTGGGTAAGCCCGCCTCGAGCAGTGCAGACGGTAATCTCAGAAAACCATAGATCACCAATGGCAATACAATCCACAGCGTGGGATTATTTAAGGAAAAGATGGAGTGGGATTCTTCCCGGCGTACGGTCATTCAGACCTGGCGAGTGCGGAGATTATAGCCTTAGGATTGCAACCTGCGCATGCACATGGGTATAGAGATTTCCTACTATTTACTTTCCGGTCATCCCTAGGTTCGAGTCTCGCAGATCCAGGCAGATTAGACTTTCCCGTGATACACCATTGTCTTGTATTCGATCTGTACGAAACCGCCGGCTTGGTAACGGGCAAACAATTCATCCAGCGCTTCAAGCATTGGTTGGTAGTTTGGGTGGCCTTCTGTTGGAATGTAGGAAGCGGAGAGCAGCCCGCCGCGCAAGCCCTCGGCATCCACATGCTTTGAATTGGGGAAGCTGGCTTGCACCATGGGATGCGGTGCAAACCAGGCGGCTATCTCCTCGTTTGTGATCATCCATCTCCGGGCCACCTTTGCATAGTCGATTCCAAAGCGTCCAAGTAATTGCTCGTAATCGCGGTGAAACGGATTGAGTTCGATCCGGCGGTTGTTCCAGATCAGTGCAGTCTGCCTCCCTGGTTTCAGGATGCGCTTGACTTCGACCCTCGTCGCCTTCGGTTCGAACCAATGGAACGCCTGCCCGGCGACAACGAAATCCACAGAGGCATCAGGCAGCGGTATCGACTCTGCCCTGCCATTGATGCTTTTAAAGTTTTGTTGCTCGGCGAGGTCTTCCTCGGCAGACTTGCGCATCGCTTCATTCGGCTCGATACCGTAAACTTCATGTCCGCGTCGAAGGAAGAGCGAGCTGAGCAAGCCGGTGCCCGAGCCAAGGTCGGCAATCACATCTTGGCGTTCAAGGCCAGCCTGTTTATGCAGGTAATCATAGATTTGGGGCGGATAACCCGGGCGATATTTGCGGTAATTCTCGGCTCGGTCACTGAAGCGCTGGGTGGGATCCCTGAATTCACCGCTTGCCATAACAAAATTATAAGGGTGGGTCGAACCGTCTGGGAATTTTCTGTTGACATTCAAGTTTTCATTGGCTATCATGGCAGCGCTCCGCTCCCTGGCTGCTGCCGTGGGAAACCGATGCATACTAGCAAATGATTGGAGTTCGACAATGAAAAGAACGTGGTTCTCTTTGCTCGCGGTTCTGGTTTTTGCCTTGACCTTGGCCGTCCCTGCCCTCGCGGCCGTCACCAATTGGGAACTGAATGTCCACAATAACACAGAAGGTAATGTAAAGATTAATCTAAACGGCCCCAAAGATTATGTTTTTACCGTAGGACCCGGAAAATTCACGAAAACAGTTCAGGAAGGCACCTACGATTATACGTATAAGGCGTGCGGCGAAGAGTTTACTGGTGCGATCACGGTGGAAGACGACTTGCAATGGTTGGTCATTGAAAAATGCCCACCGCCGGATGAATTCGCCAAGTTCGTTGTATATAGCCATCTGGGTGAAGCCCTGACCGTACAACTGGTTGGTCCACAAAGTTATGATCTTTCCGTGTCACTGGGAACGAATAGATTTCCGGCCTTGCAAACCGGGTTTTACACGTATACCTACACTGCTTGCGATGGAACCCAAGCCGGGCAAATCCGAATAGAAAAGAACGGAACCAGCCAGTTGACGCTATACAGTTGTGAGTTTGTCTCCCTGCACCCCTCACTGGTCCTTGCCCAGGCGCCATCGAATCTTCGGATCGGTAGCCACTACGGCTTCCCGGTTCGAATCTCATTGTTTGGGCCAATCAATTACTCTTTCGTGGTTGATCTTGGATTGAACCGCTTTAATGTTTGGCCGGGCTCCTATAACTACTCTTACACCGCATTTGGCCGCACGGTAAGCGGATCATTCACGGTTCCCGCCGATGGAGTTTCCTCGTTCATCATCAGTCCCCTTCACTAAACTATTTCAGAAATCAGAGAGACGAGGCGCCCGCGGGCGCCTCGTCTTGCTTAAGCCTCATCCCCCATGTGAACGTTATAATCACACGCTAAGATGTTGGCCATTCGGCGTCGCAACATTTTTTTAATTCAACCGATCTTTTTGGCGCTCGTGATTCTAGTGACCGCTTGCCAATCCGAGCTTCCATGGCCGGAGCCAACATCAAACCTCGATCAGGGAGGGCTGGCCGCTTCAGTTGAGATTGGCCCCGGCGGCGCCGAAGAGCCTGCAGGCGCGGCGATTGACCTCCAATCGACACCACCGCGCGCCACAGCGGACTCCTACAGCACCAGTGATCGCCCAGACGATATCGACGGCTATCAAATCCATTTCATTTACGCCCTGCCGAGCGACGGCAAGGATGATTTCTTCGATGTGAATGGGAAAATCGCTTTATCGGCCGCGGCCGTGAATTACTGGCTGGAAAACAAGATAGGTCGCCGACTGCGTTACGATACTTATCAAGGCGACCTCGACGTCAGCTTCATGCTTCTGGATGCAACCGCTGATCAGATCTCAGGGCTGGGCACCGACATCTTGGCTTTGATCGAGCATGAAATCAAGACCCGTAGCTTTAATCGTGAGCACAAGCTGTACGTTGTGCACTATGACGGGTTCTTTGTAACCCGTGAGGGTTACTGTGGACTGGCCTCCTTTCCGCCTGAAGGAGCCGGTATCACCGCAGTACTCCTCCTGCGGGGCTATAACCCTACTCTGGATCTCACTTGCCCAAGACAGTTCACCCAATCGAATGATTACACCGGTTATTTCGAGATGACCATCCTGCACGAGTTGCTTCACCTTATGGGTATGGTGCCGGATTGCGCCCCAAACTACGCCGACGGGCATGTGAACGATTCCTCGCAAGATCTTTTGAATTTTGAGTATGACGGCAGCTATTCCCCGCTATACACCTATCTGGATTTGCACAATGATGATTATTACGACCACGGAAACGCGGATTGCCCCGATTTGGCGCGCAGCATATTCCTGGACCCGCTTCCGCTTAACGCAGAATTGCCACCTAATTGGGCAAACTCGATCCAATACGTGCCGCCTGATCCATTGGCCACCTCAACTGAAGACTAGCATGCCAAATTCCCCGGTAATTCAAAGGCTGCCGAAGTTTCGATTTGACCTGGCGGAACTTTCCGGTTCGGTGGCCGACCTGGGGGTGATGTTGCCGCTGATCCTCGCTCTCATAACGCTGAATGGCGTCAATGCCACGTCGACATTTCTGGTTATTGCCCTGGCTTATTTTCTCAACGCCTTTGCGTACCGCTTACCGGTACCCGTACAGCCGCTCAAGGCTTTAGCCGCGTCGGCCCTGGCCTTGGGCCTATCGCCTGGCGTTATTTCTGCCAGCGCGTGGTGTGTGTCGGCTATCTTTCTATTGTTGGCATTAAGTGGTGCAGTGGAATGGGTGAGCAAGCTGTTTCCTGCGCCAGTGGTGCGGGGAATCCAAATAGGTCTAGGATTGTTGCTTTTGCGCTCCGCCTGGACTTTGATAACCGTTCCCGCCGATGGGTGGGAAAAAAGTATAGAGATCGGGGGATTATCGCTTCCATTGTTATGGCTGGTCACCTTCGTGGCGACTATCGCGCTGATTGCTTCATTGATTTGGCGTCCTTCCTGGGCCGGATTGGTCGTAGTCTTTTGTGGTTTGCTTATTGGCCTTTATCGATTCGGCCTTCCAAATTTTCAATTGGGACTCGCAATTCCACGGTTTGGCCTTCCATCACTCACTGATTTTTGGCCCGCCTTTGTGCTATTGGTTATTCCCCAAGTTCCCCTTAGCCTGGCTAATTCAGTATTTGCAACATCGGACGCAGCCCGGCAATACTTTGGCGCCTCAGGTGAGCATGTTTCACCAAAGCGTCTGTTGATGACCATGGGTACCGCCAACATTGCGGCCGCCGCTCTCGGAGGGGTTCCGGTCTGCCATGGCAGCGGGGGATTGACCGCCCATTATCGGTTGGGCGCCCGTACGGGCGGCGCCTTGTTATTTATTGGAGTGTTTTTTCTACTGTTGGGGCTGTTTGGGGGCGCCGGTCTACTTTCCTTGCTGAGACTAATTCCGTTTCCTGCACTTGGTGTCTTGCTTTTCTACGTAGGCTTCCAGCATATGCTCTTAGCCAGGGATTTAAAGGGTGCGCGTCGCTGGATGGTGGCGCTGCTGGTTGCTTTGTTGTCTTTAGCTACACAAAACTTGGCCTACGGGTTTGTGGCTGGCATTAGTCTTCATGCGTTGACGGCGGTAACTGATCGCATATGGCGAGCTGGCAAGAGCAAGGCCGGCCAGGGACCCATTGGGTAAACATGTCCCGGGGACGGCAGATTGCTCGCCTCAAACTGCGGCCGTTGAATGCGGAAGCGGAAAAGTTGCTATTGAATTGGGATCTAGGTGAGCTTTATAGCCACCCTGAGCGCTTCCCCCACCTGACCTCAGTCGAATTATTCGGCAACCAGAATTCCCTTGAGGTCGAGATCGGCCCCGGAAGCGGTGAATACCTTTGCTACCTGGCGGGCAACCAACCGGATACGAACTACCTGGGCATCGAGGTCTCCCGACGGTCGGCGGCTGCCTGCGCAGCCCTGGCTGCAGAGAATGGACTGTCCAACCTGCGCGTGCTGCGCACTGACTACAAATTGTTGCGGCTCTTGCTTCCGGGTGAAGGGTGGGCAAAGGTCTACCTTCATTTTCCCGATCCCCCGCACAAAACCGCCGACGAGAAGAAGCGCATTTTCAACCAGACTTTTCTCGACCAAATGGCCATCACGCTCGTTCCCAAAGGCTTGATCTCGGTTGCCAGCGATAAACCGGAATTCCTCGTTAGGATGCTTGAGCTAGCCGAAAAGGATCCTCGATTCCGGGTTACGCATTCGGAGCGCTACTTGGAAGGCCTGGAATCCGCGGTGAAATCTCGTTTTCAGCTTTTCTGGGAGCGTAAGGGAGTGCGACCGTTAAGGTTTACCCTGCAAAGATCCCCCGTCATATAAAACAAAAAGCGGCGCAGTCATCTGCGCCGCTTTCCTTGCTTCCTACGTTTAGCCAGCCTTCTTGAGCACTGGTAGCCCGGTGGCCATTTCGGCCACGGTGTAGCCGGGTGGCACTGCGTCAATTGCGCCTTCCTTCTGTTCCTTCGAGAAGAAGTACAGGGTTCTTGGCTTGCCTGTTTTGCTTTCGCGGGTCTGCGCGTGCAAATAGTACGTAACCCCTTTGGAATTTGTGAATGCGTAAGCCATGTTTTGCTCCTTTACAAGCGGTTCACGAGTGAGATGATAGCTAGTTGGCTATACCTAGTACGGGTATTTTAGCATCCCCCACCCTTAGGGGCAATCGAAAACTGTTTAGAAATGCCCCTAGTTTTAGGACAAGCTAAATAGCCTGACCTTTCCTATTTGCCAGCCGGATTTAGGGTCAAGTAACCTGTTTTGTCTTGACATTCGCTTTCACCTGCAATAGTATTCTCAGGCTTTTCCCCACCAAAAAGGAGCGAATCCAATGGCCAAGTTTACGAGAGCAAGGAATTTCTGGCTTGCCTTGCTGGTTGCTGCTATCGTGATGGCAGGCTTGCCCTCAGTAGCCCAGGCAGAAGAGGATGCTGTTCGTTTCCGCGTCATCAACCGAGCCGAACGCGGCATTACCGTCCGGCTGTACGCGACAGATGGCAGCGGCCGCGCCTATTACATGCACGTCGAAGCCTTGACCACCAAGGATCTCTACCCTCAGCGCGGCGTCTATGATTACAGGCTAACCGCCTGTGGCATCATGGTTAGGGGCACGGTGGATCTGACCAAGCCCTACAGATGGGTCATGCCCAAGTGCGGATTTACCAAAGCCCAAGGAGCGAAGGCCGAGAGCACTCAAAACCTCGGCAAAGACCCCCTGCATTTGGTGAACGTCACCCTCGTCAATGATACAGGAGGCTATCTTCAGATTTGGCTGTCAGGGCCTTACCCTTATGTTTTTTACATCCCGCCTGATGGCTCTAAATCGGTTAGCATTCTGAAAGGCACCTACGTTTGGAGCCATTACTCCTGTGGCGGAACCTATTCTTCTGGGACCGTAGTAGCCAACTACGGCAAGACTAAAGTCATCACCTGCGACTAAGGTGACCGTACTGGAAAGAGGAGCGCTCCCAGCGCTCCTCTTTTTTTCCTTATTCTTCGTCTTCTGGGGCCAACTTTTCTCTCAAAGCGGCCATGAATTTATCGTGATTGCCTGAGAGCAGGCCCTTGTGGGGAATGTAGATCAGTACATCGGAATGAGTAAGTATCCAGGTGCTCATTGATCGATTCTGTATCGATTGGATTTGGGGCATGGGTAGCTTCACCTTTTCTCCGTTTTGGTCCACGTGAAGGAAATTGCCCTTGAGCTCGAGGGTGGTTAGAGCCTTTTTGCCCTCGAAAAGTTGGCCGCGGCGCAACCAGACAAGGAAAACGTTGAAAAGAGGCCTTAGCGTATAGCTCAAACCGTAGAGAACAGTTGCCAGGGCAACCATAGTGAGCAATACCCGTAGCCAACCAATGAGAACTCGTTCCCTGATCAGGACCAGGGCGAGGGCCCCGAGGATGATAATGGCCGGCCCGCCCGCTGCCCGTTGCAGCGTACGTACGCCGCCGCTGTAATAGGTTGAAAGGTAGTTGTCCGTGAACTGGTCGAAGGTGGGGCGGTAGGAAAGTTTCAAGTATTCTCGCCTAACTCAGGTGGTTCGCTGATGCGTATGCCCAAAACCTCACCGCGCGCAGTTTCCTGGCCGCTGGCAACCAGGCTTACTTTCATCCAGGTCTTGCGACCCTCGACGCGTTCGACATGGGCGCGCAGTTCGAGTGGTTGATTGGTGAGCGGAGTCGGCTTGAGGTAATCGACTTTGAGTGAGGCCGTCACGTAGGTGATCAACGGCTGGCTTCCGATTTCGCGGCCTTCTTGGCGATGGGCATACGCCATGGCCAGGCCCATACAGTGGCAATCCATCAGTGTAGCGATGATGCCTCCATTCACCACCCCCTTGTGGCCCGTGAATTGTGGCTTGGGTGTGAAATGGGCAACGGCCTCATCCCTTTCCCAGTGACTCTTAATGTACAGGCCGTCTGGGTTATTGCGGCCACAACCCCAGCAATCGGCGCGAGCGTCAAGATAATGGTCTTGAAATGCGAGTTGCGTCATACCCAAATAGTAACTGAGTAAGGTCAGCCTGTCTATTTAGCAACTTCGTATAACTCCACGGCTGGCTGGATTAATTCAGTGATCGATTCAAATGGCGTTCGACAACTCGCACTGCATTTCCGACGCCGTCCTCCGCCCTAAGCGCTGCACCCAATTTCGCAGCGCGCTCGCGCATGGTCTGATCGTGCAAGGCCAGGTCGATCGAATCAGCCAGCTTTTGGGCGGTGAGACGCGCCCGGGCGCGCGGCCGCGGGCCGACGCCCAGGGCTGCCACGCGTTCCCCCCAATAGGGTTGATCGGCAAAATGTGGCACGATGATCGAAGGCACTCCGGAGCGCAAACTGGCGGCAGTAGTCCCCGCACCGCCATGGTGCACTACGGCGGCCATGCGCGGAAACAACCACTGATGCGGGATCGATTCGACCATAAGGACCGAATCAGGCAATTTCGTTTTTGCCATCCCTCCCCAGCCGTGCAGCAGGACGCCGCGCTGCCCGGTGAGTTTCAAGGCATGCAGCGTGAGTTCAGTGCTTTCTTCGGGGCTTTTATGGGTCATGCTGCCAAAGCCGACGTAGACGGGAGGCGGCCCGGCTTCCAGGAAATCAGTGAGTTCTTTCGGCGGCTGCCACCCGGACGGGGCATCCAGGAACCAGTAGCCGGTGACGTGGTGTTCCGACGGCCAGTCGCGCGGAGGTGGCGCCACCAGTTGGCTGAAGCCATAAAGAACAGATGTCCTTTCTTCATATAATTCCACGAAGGGACCGGTCAAGCGAACCGGGCGAATATTTAATTTGTTTACCAACCCTTCATTTACCTGGCGGCGGATAGGTTGCCAAAGTATTTGCTCGGCCACCAGGTGGCTGGTGTAGTTGAAGCCCCCTCCCAACTTGAGCCAACCTGGGAGCATGATGTTAGGATATTCTGTGGTGCGTCCCAGCGGCTGCAGCGCGGTGGCAAAACGCGGGATGCCCAGCTTTTGCGCCACGAAGTGAGCGATGACCCCGAAGGGCGAGTAGATGATCCCATCCGAGTTCTGGCAGACTTCCCAGAATTCTCCGTGCATGGCCCCCAGCAATTTATCGGCAAAATCTTTGTAAATGAGCAAGAAGCCTAGCGGATTCCGGTCGCTGATGATCAAGGCCTTGGCTTTTTCGCTTTCCATCAGTTGACGCGTATCCACGTCCAGCGGTTGGAAATCAACATCATATTGGCTGATCAAGTCTTTGAAGAGTGCCGGCGCGGCAAGGCGCACCTGGTGGCCGGCTTGCTGCAGACCAAGCGTTAAAGCGATGTAGGGTTGTACATCCCCCCGAGACCCGATTGCCAAGAGAATCAGGCGCATGGAATTATCACGCTACCATCGGCAAAGGAATTAACCCCTGAGTTTGGCTTTCGTTTTTTCCGCCCTTTTCGATTTACGGATGACCTCGTCGTATAAGTCCAGCAAGGGGTCCAATGTAGCTTCCCAGGCGTAATGCTCTGCTTTTTTACGACCAGCCTTGCCCATTTTTCTGGCTCTATCCAGATCGCCGGTCAGCTGTTTCACCCGTTTTAGAAAAATGCGCCTGTCCTCGGGTGGATACAAGTACCCTGTGATTCCGTCGTCGACCAGGTCCACTACGCCCCCGGATTTGGGGGCAACAACGGGCAGTCCGGAAGCCATGGCTTCGGCCACCACGTTGCCGTAGGTTTCTTCGGCGCCGGTGAATGCAAACACATCCCCGGAGCAGTAGGCTGCCGCCAGGTCAGCGCCGCTCTGATAGCCGGTGAAAACGGTCGGCGTACCTTTGAAGACGCGTTCCAAGCGTTCGCGATCCGGACCATCGCCTACGATGGCGAGACGGATTTCGGGAATTTCTTTCACCACGGGCAAAAGCCAATCGACGCGTTTCTCTTTCGAGAGCCGGCTGATGAAAATTACCAGCGGCTTGTCGGGCTGGCCCCCGGTTAATTTCTTGCGCCATTCCTTGGAGCGATTCGATGGGTGGAAGCGTGCGATGTCGACGCCGCCTTTCCACACGGCCAGACGCTTAAAGCCTTTGGCTTCCAGTTGTTCCTTTGTGAATTGCGATGGAGTCAGATTCAAATCGGCGCGATTATGGATCCAACGATAGTAACCGTAGATGGGGCCGGACAGGAATCCCAGTCGCCAGCGGCGGGCAAAGCCGGGCAAGTCGGTGTGGTAGGAAGCCACGACAGGAATTGAGTGTTTGCGCGCCACGCGCAATCCGGCCAGCCCAAGCGAGGTCGGGTTTACCAAGTGGATAATGTCCGGATCAAACTCAACGACCTCCTTTTCCACGCGTGCTATGGGCAAAGCGATGCGCATCTCCGGATAAAAGGGCAGAGTTACACTGAGTTTTTGCACAACCTGCGTGGACGCATAGGTTGTCACGTCTCCTTTTGGGGCAAACATGATGCTCTGGTGTCCCTTCTTCTCTAGGTATTCGAGCAGATGCATCAGGGTGACTACGATGCCGTCGATCTTGGGGAGAAAAGTTTCCGTAAAGTAGACGATACGCATAGGGGTTCTTCGTACTATTTTTCATTATAATGCCGATGGATTAACGGAGGCGTACTCGCTTGCCCTCCATCGCCTCCTAAGGAACAATTTACGAAATTCGGTGTCCTTTTTTTTATAGATGGATACGTTAGGGTTTCCTTGGACGCGGAGGTCCTGCTTTGCGATATTGTCATTAATTGCTGCTTCCGCGCTGCCGCGAGCGTTTGCCTTTCACTAGAGGGAGAATGTTATGAATCTTATTAAGGTGATGCAAATGTTAAGCAAATGGGGTTTCATCCTTATGTGGATCCCCTTTGCCACAATCTTTGTCGGCATGTTCAGCCTTCCTGAAGGCGATTATTCCTGGGCCGAACTGCCTTTGTTGGCAAGGATTTCAATGGTCGCCGCGGGGACATTGTTTATTCTCTCCGTCGTTGGATTGGTGGGGTCGCTTGTGCTCGGGTCCATGACTAATCGTTCCATACTGGCCAATGGAGAGCCCGGTTCGGCAACCATCGTGAAGATTTGGGATACCGGAGCCACCGTCAACCGGGACCCGGTGGTCAGAATGTTGCTTGAGGTTCAGACGGCCACCGGCTCTCCCTTTCAGGCTGAAACCGAAATGCTCGTTTCGCGTCTGGAGATTCCCCAAATTCAGCCGGGGATGGTTGTCTCGGTCAAATACGACTCCAAAACCAAAGCGGTTGCATTGGTCCGCCAATAATCCGGGGGCAGGACCCACTGCGGTAAGCCCAGCCTCAGAAGTTAGGTTCGCCGAGAGACACTATTGTTTTTAATGCCGATAGTTGCACTGTTGAGCTAATGTGCCAACTCATCTTTTTCTGTCACTGTAAACTGCTGACTTTCAACCGGGGGCTATTTCACCAACAGGCCTGTCACCCAGAGCAGCAACATACCCACCAGCACGCCGCTGAAAATAAGCATTGGCGCAGGCCGTTTTTCGGTGTCCCTTTGCAATAGCTTTGCGATTTCGTAGATGACTTCGAAGATGGCGCCGGCCCCGATGCCGAGGAACAGCACCGCCATAGTGGCGTTGGGCGACAGGGCTCCAAGCCAGGTGCCGGCGATGGCCGGCGCGCCGCCCAGCAGGCCGAGAAGTAACAGGTCGCGCACCGGCGTCTTTTCCCGCAAGATGGGAGCGATGATGCCCAGGCCTTCGGTGATATTCTGGATGATGAAGCCGATCACCAGAAACGTCCCCAAAGCGATCTCGCCGACGTTGTAAGCCGTACCGATCGCCAGGCCTTCCCCAAGGTTGTGCAGGCCTATGCCCAATGCGATCATGTAAGCAACTGCCAGCCGCTTGGCGCCTTCGCTACGACGCAGGTTCGCCTCACGGGCGCTGATGGCGGCCAACAGCATGAAAATGCCTACACTGCCGATGGCAATTAACCCGAATCCCTGGAAGGGATTGGGCACGGACGCGGTTTGTTCGATGGCCTCGACCAGCGTGTCAACTCCCAGGAATACCAGCAGCCCCGCGGTCAACGCCATCAGGAAGGTCATGGCGCCATGGCCCAGGCGGCGTAGGGCGGGCAGCCAGAAGATTCCAAGAAACACAGGAATCACTCCGACGTACAGGCCTATCAAGGTAAAACCAAGTAAATTGCCGGTATTGGTTTGAGGAGTCTTAAAGGCGACAGGGATCTCTGCAGTGAAGGCGATGGCGTTAGTGGTGAATAAGGTCACCGAGTAGGCTTCGCCTTCAACCCAGCCATAATCGATGCCTACACTGGCAGTGCCCAGGCGGGGGATGGTGAAGCTCGGTTCCATAGTGAAGGGGCGCACGCCCTCATTGACAATTACTTGTGCGATGGTCACCGGCTCGGGGCTGTTGTTGCGCACAATCACTTCGATGTGATACACGTTTTCTGGCGGCCCGCTGAAGATGACGCGCTCCACGGTCAGATCCTCGATCGGTACAGGCGACTCGAAGCTGAGTCCGCCGCCAGTTTGGAGGAAAAGCGCGATCACCGCGGCGAGCAGGATCACGGGGATCAAGAACAAACCAAAGGTGCGCAGACCCTGGTTTGGTTTTTGGACATCGGAGGTTGGACGTTGGGCTTTGCTTTTGGCCATGGCTTACTCCACAACTTCGAAGTGACCAGCCCACCCGAGTTCGGCGAATTCGGTCACATGCGCATGGAACATGTAGATACCGGGGTAGCTGTAGCTGAACTCCAGGACGCCGCGCTGCGCCTGGCCCTGGATGATGGTGTCGGTGAATTCCGTGGGGGTGAGGCTGGTTCCCGTGGGGTAGTGGTGGAAGAAGTTAGCATGCAGATGGAAGGAATTGATCAGGTCAAATTCCAGGATGTTCACCAGGAAAATGCGCACTTTCTTGTTCAAGCCGATCGGAATTGGATGTAGCTGGTAATGGAAGGGGATGCCATTGACATGATAGAAGTCATTGGCATCGTCGAAGTCCACGTCATATCCTGCCTGGACCATTACGAATTCATGATCCGCTGGCGGCCGCCCCTCTTTGGGATCGATGATGAAAGCGCCGTACAGTCCCTTTGCGATATGCCGGGCTAGCGGGAAAGAATGGCAGTGATAAAGATGCAGCCCAAACGGAAACGCATCAAACTCGTAGATAAACTCCGAGCCGGGTTCCACATTGTCTGGCGGCACACCATCCATCCCTGATGGGTGGATGCCGTGGAAGTGCATCGTGTGGGGATGGTCGCTGCCGTTGAAAAAGTGGATACGGATGCGGTCGCCCTCTGTGGCGCGGAAGGTGGGACCGGGAATGCGCGGCCGGGGATTTTCCCAGTTCTCATCCGCGGCTGCGAACACCCAGGCGGGAAAGTCGATCTGCGGCATCACTTCGATGGTTTTGTTCATGGAAACCACCCAGTATTCGCGCAGGGTTTGCCCGTTCGATAGCTGAGACACCTTGCCGTAATCGAAATCGGTAAGGATATCGGTGGGGTTGAAGCCGTTCCTTACATGGTCGACCTCACCGTTGGGCATGGTCATGCCGTGTGGGCCGTCACCGTCGTGGCCGCCGTCGTGAACATGATGTGTGGGTGGCGGGATCACTAATTTGGCGCTGGCTGCTGCCCCCAAGGTGCCGGCAAGGCCCAATGCCCCGGCTTTTAGAAAATCGCGTCTGGATAGTTTTTTGTCCATGTGAAGCTCCGTTAAGGCGAATTAGCTAATTCGTAAATTAGGCGAAACTAAATTAGTAGATGTATTTTAGGAGAAAAGGAAAGGTTTGTCAACTCCGTTTTATTTTGGTCTGGCGCTTAACCGAAAAACCAGCTAAAGCTTCGATTCCTGATCCCGATGGGAGTCTAGGCGTTAGCCGGTTTATTGGCAGGGTAAATGATTCTGTCACCAAGCTGTTGACTAAATTATCTCCATATAGACCTGATTCGTCACCCGCGGTCCCAGCACGATTTCTTCATCCGTGCCGCCCACACGCAAGGTCAGGTTGCCGTCGAACTCCGAATACTCATTAGCGCTGAGTTCAGCATTGGGCACCACGCCCATCTCGCTCAAGTGGCGCAGCAGGTCCGGTGCGGTGTCGCGCACGCGGATCACGCGGGCGCGCTGGCCGGGGCGCAGCAGACTCAGTGGCGTCTCCGAGGAATTCGGAAGGCTTAGATCCAAGCGCGGGATGGGGTCGCCGTGCGGATCGCGCCGCGGGTCGCCCAGCGCCTCGGCGATGCGTTCTTCGAACTGCTCGGAGATCACGTGCTCCAGGCGGTCGGCCTCATCGTGCACTTCGTCCCAGTCGTAACCCAGGATCTGATGAAGGAACAGCTCCAGCAGGCGATGGTGGCGGATGGTTTCCAGCGCCACCTTTTCACCCTGCTTGGTGAGCTTCACGCCGCGATGCTTTTGGTATTCCAGCAACGGCGGCTGGGTGGCGGCCAACTTCTGTAGCATGCCGGTCACCGAAGCGGGCGCCACGTTCAAGTATTCCGCAAGTGCGTTTGTTGAAGCTCGACTTTCTTCCCGCGTAAGTTCGTACACCGCTTTGAGGTAATCCTCAATAGATTGCGACAGCGGCTCGCGGGCCGCTGCTTTCGGTTTAGTCATAACTAAAGTGTATACATCTGCGGGATGGATGTCAATTGGTGGAAACATGTGAACAGTGATTAGGCACTCAGTGATCAGGAAAGCCCGTAATAGACTCGCGCCGATGAAGGGATTTGGGGTTTCCCTGATTACTATTCACGGTTCACTGATTACTTATCGCATCCAAGTAGCACTTATAATTCTCACAATATGACCATCACCTGCCCCTGGTGCGGCACCAACCATCTTGAATTTCAATCCAATTGCAAGAATTGCGGCGGCCCGCTGCCGGCGCCCGCCATGGTCGCCGCAGCTGACGCCCGCCGCAAACTGGCCATGCCGCCTTCACCGCCGCGCGAAATTTCAAGCTCCTTTGCCTGGCGCTGGCTGCTGACAGACGGATGGACCATCGGAGGTTTGGTCGTCACCATGGTAGGTGGCGGCCTCAGTATTACTGGCGTCGGGCTCATAGCTGGACTTATCACCGCGTTTGTGGGTATCCCCATGCTTATCTTTGGTTTGGCGGCGCTCGCCGGGGGATTGGCCGTATTGGTTTGGCGCTACGAGTTGGCTCAGAAGGCATGGAATGTGCTGCGCCATGGCCAGGCGACTCGTGGTGAGATCACTGCCTTGGATCAAAATTACAGCGTGCGCATCAATGGCCGCAATCCTTGGATCATTGGCTACAAGTTCAGTTTGGATGGCAATGAATATGAAGGCCGGGTCACTACGTTAAATAATCCAAGCATAGATCTATCACCCGGTAGCCCGGCAGTGGTCTTATATCTTCCGGATGCCCCACAATATAATGGTTTGTATCCGCACCCTTAGATAATTTGCAACAGGTAAGCATTTTGATTAATAACAGCGGGGCCGTGTTTTTAGTTAACAGTACTAGAGGATTCTTATGCAACGTCATTGGTCAAGCTCGATTCCTGTCAAGCCCTGCGGACTTTGGGATGCGGCTTTCATTGGGCGCTTCTCAGCTTATTGCGGGTTTTTTGCTGCAATCATTTTTTGGTCGGGAGTCCTCATGGTTGGATTTCTTCAGCCCGAATATCAACCCTTTGCAGATACCGTAAGCAAGATGGGCAGGGTAGGCCGTTCGTTCGCAGGCATGATCAACGGAACCTTGATAGCGACCGGCATCTTGCTAGGCTTATTTGCCTTAAGTTTGCCCTCGCTCAATGAATCTTTGTCTTCAACTCGCAAAATGATTGCTGGCTTTGGTTTCATCGGCCTGGCCGGTGCGGGGCTATTGCCTTGTGACCAGATCTGCGCGGGGTGGAGTCTCCCGAATATCTTGCATACCCTGCCGGTGGCGATCGGCTTCACTTGTTTGCAATTTGGGCTTTTGCAGATCGCTAAAATGGAAGCCAGTAATCGGCTCGGGATTAATGTCCCGGCGTTTGCATTGGGTTTGTTCCATGCTGGCTTGCTGGCCGTGTCCTTCCATTTTCTGGGCCGCTGGAGCGTTGTGCCGATCCTGGATGCCTACCTGGGCTTGAGCGAAAAACTTTACTTGGCTGCTCTTTTTGCCCTGGTACTTTTGATCTCAAAACGTCTACAAGGTCAGACAAATAGATCGAACTTCGTATGAGGGTTCAAGACCATATGTGGTAATATTTCATTTGGTATGACAGAAGTTCTGAAGTTGGGGGCTTTGTTGTGCTGATTTGGAACCCTGTTTGACCGAGAATTTGCACCCGGCTAAAAAGCTGGGGTCAGAAAGGAGTTCTAAATCCCATGGCTGACAGAGAGCAGGGAACCGTCAAATGGTTCAATGGCGCTAAAGGCTTCGGATTCATCTCCCGCGACGGCGGCGAAGATGTGTTCGTGCACTTCAGCGCAATTCGTGGCGATGGCTTCCGAAATTTGGAAGAGGGCCAGCGTGTTGAATTCACCGTGGTCCAGGGCCAAAAAGGCCCCCAAGCCCAAGACGTTACGCCCGTGGCGTAGCCAGCAACTTCATCGCTCGCAAACACTAGTTGCCTAGGCAACGGTCAGTGTAACGTTCGAAAGCCGCCAGCAACGCTGGCGGCTTTTTTGTTTTCTATCCCCGCTGACTATGCTTGACCAGACGCGATATCTACCCCGAATCCCTTGACCGTAACGAAAGTCCCTACAAAGTTGTAAACACTTCTAAGTCTTTTGGAGGTAAGTTCATTGATGTGAGCTGTGTCTCGGATTGGCGGACTGGGAAGAATCGCTAAAGACAAAAGGAGTGAAAATGGCTCAAACATCTGTGGAACGATTAAGGAATTTGTATTCAATTAAGGTTGCAACGCTCGGTGCGTTGGCTGGTCTGGTTGGAGGCCTCGTATTTGGGCTGATGATGTGGATGATGGACATGTTGCCTCTAATCGGTATGCTTATAGGCAGGGAAAGCGCCGCTGTCGGCTTCTTCGTCCACATGGGGATCAGCGCTTTTATCGGTGCGGTATATGGTTTCGTCGCTGGCCGCCTTCCACTGACGTCTGGAAACGCGTTCATTGGCGGTGTCATTAACGCTTTGGTTTGGTGGGTGCTGGGGGGGCTCACAATGATGCCTTTTTTACTGGGCATGAACGAGATGATTCTTGTGATAGGTATCGACCAATGGTTCAGTCTGCTCGGTCACCTGGTTTATGGCCTAGTAACCGCTTTTGTGTTCATTCCTCTGGCAAAGCGCGGCTGAAAAGAACCAGTAAAAAATTGCCGCAAGCAAGAAGCCGGCGGCCTTTGTTTATGAACCATTTCCAATCAAAACTCGTACATTGATAGGATAAACGCTTTGCCCTCGGCTTCACCTTAGCTTAATCTGACGGACTATAATGTAAGCAGGCCCAACCTTCGCCTAAGTGATGGCCCTCCTTGCCAGGCGCCTGCCTTGGCGC
>DATDRZ010000031.1:0-3823 GCA_035291465.1 Anaerolineales bacterium | reverse complement strand
ATCGCAGAAGAAGAATGCGGGATATTGATCGAGGACGCGATATTTGAGTTCAGTTGGGGAGAGGCCAGACGGCAGGGGGGGTATGGGTGTGGAAGTGGGCGCCGGCGGCGGGGTGAAGAAGGGCAGTGGAGTGCCAATGGGATCGGGCAGCACAGTAACGACCACCGCTGTGGAAGCGCCCACGCCGGTTTCATCAGTGGGGGCCGGTGTAATCGCCGGAGCGGTTGGGCCGCAAGCGGCGAGGATCAAGATGAGACTGAGGGTGGAGAGGTGAAAAGGTTTCATGGCTGAATGGGCCGTCAATGAGCGTGACGACTAAACGAATGACGACGTGCGACGCTCATTTGTTCCCCCGGCAGCGCCATTCGTTGACCAGCCAGCCGGAAACACTATGCGCACCCAACGGCCAGCGTCAGCCGCAGTGCGGCGCCTCGGAAGAGCCTACACAACCGCCAGAGACTGTCAATGACCAAGCCGCCGTGAGTCCAGCGCCTAGCGCGGTTGGCGGCGCGCGATGTCAGGCCGCTTCTCCATTGCTTGTTATGCCGCGTGCGTTTGAGAGTCCGCCAAGACGACAGCGAAGATCATGACATCCTCCTGGCTTGTAATCCGGGTAGAGTGACCCTTCCCCCAGGTGTCTTCAAGCAGGAGAACGCTGCCAGCCGGCAAGCGACGTACGCCCCCGTCACTGGCGGTTACTTCGCATTCGCCCTGTAATATGCAAAAGATCTGGCGTCGAGGGGCAGGATGGGGCGTCTCGCCGGCCCACCCGGCTGTAGCGCCGACCCACAGGCTCTGTGCCGTGGGTCGAAACTGCGCAATGTTCAGCGGTGCGGCGGGGGGCGCAAAGTCCACGGGGATAAGCGCCATCTCCAAATCTTCAAAGTGAGATTCACCGCGCTCGTCCGCGTATAAACGAATGTACTTTGCGTGCTGCATTCTGCCTCCCGATACACGTGATCTGGCGCTGACTTCTTGTTAAGTCAACCGCTGCACACTCCCCTGGTTCGCTGCACTACTGACTCTTTATCCATTCCACACCTTGGACAAGTTGGCGCCTATAAATTGTGGCCAGGAGTGCAACCGTTACGAATGATACTACCACATCCAGCAGGCCAGCTTGATTAGACGCGCCTACCCAAAGCGGCGGTCCGGAATAGCTGGCCTGGAATATGCCCCGGGTCAGTTGCAACGTGCTTTCGCTGAAAAGTAGCCAGACCCAGATATTCTTGGCGGCATGCCAGATGGTCGGCATCCACAAATTTCGGGTTGCCAGGTAGGCTATCCCGAAGCCGGCCCCGTCGAGACCAAAAACAAGTAAAGAGAGTATATCTGGCGCTCTCGCCCCCTGGCGTTCCAGATGCCCCCAGGTAAAGAGAAGTGAACTGACGGCGAGGCCCACTAAGCCATTCGTAAGCTTGGAGAGTTGGGGCAATAGCGCTCCCCGAAAGATCAACTCTTCTATAGCGGCCCACACCATCTTGATGAGTATGGTCGTGAGGCCGAGAAACAGGGCGTTTCCGGTGATGTCGCCGACTGGATGTGGTTGGACCCAGCCCAGGCCGAGGGATAGACCAAAAGGACCAAGGACAACGATTGTCCCGGTTGCGAATCCGATCAGAATCGGGCTGAATTGTGGGCTGGAGAACCTGTCCCGGAGAAGATCAACGATTGGTAGCCGATTGGCAGCGCGTCGCTCCCAGGTGCTTCTTACCAGGGCCAGGAGGCCTGCGAGGAGGCTAATCGTCGAAAGAACGCTGCTCATGAGGGTGGATGTCTTTCAAGCGGCCCAACGGCGCGCGGCGGGTGAAGAAAAGTCTGGCCGCATTACGAGTACTTCAAGAATGGGGGCCCGCGGACTGAAGCGGCGCAGCCGCGCGTCCGTGTGGGCAACTCCAGTTTGACGACTTGTTAGGCTGCCTGCTGGCCCACCGCGGTCTTCCTGCCTCTGGGCGTCAGAAAGGCTAAGACCGTCGCTACGATGAACAACGCAGGCACATCGCCCACCCAATGGCCAAGATGACCCGGATTGGCTAACGCCTGAATCGCCATGAGCCCGGCATGCACCAGGCTTGACCACACGCTGAACCAGATAAGGCTCAGATGTCTTAGCGGATCACGCGCCGCAAGAATGAGAAACACGCCCAAGGTGGCGCAGATGCCGATTATCATCGGGAGATAGTCAGGCGGAGCGTGAGTCGGGTGGATGCACGGGTTGGGCGGCCTTTACTGTTCCCCCAATACGGCTTGGGCGATTTGATCACTAGCGGTTTCAACGTTCGTTGTATCCCGATTGCTGAGAATAATAATCGTTACCTTATCATCGGTGTAACGTGTGATTTCGGTGGCAAAGCCCACAATATCACCGTTGCCTTTGAAGCCATTGCCGGAATTATCGGTGTAACCTCTGATTGCGGTGGCAAAGCCCTCCATCCCGCCACCGTGGCTGACGGCTTGGTGGTTGTTCATCTCTCCAACAACCCAACCGTACCCATAGCTCAGGCCACTAGCGGGTATCCTCGCCTGCGGGGTGAACATCAGATTCAACAACTCCTGCGACATCAATTGCTCGGTGTAGAGAACCTGGTCCCAGCGGTAGAGATCTTCGATCGTCGAGTAAAGCCCTCCTGCTGCGTAGGGAATGGTCATATCAATGTAATCTGCCTTTTCCCAATGGTCGTAAAACCCGGTGTACCCCGTCGCCAGGCTGCCATCGTTATGATCGTAGCCGGTATTCTTCATCTGCACCGGCTCAAAGATATTTTGCTGTAGGAACGTCTCATACGACTGGCCGGAGGCTTGTTCAATAATGTAACCCAGCACAATGTAGCCTGAATTGCTGTAGCTCCATTTCTCGCCCGGTTTGAAATCCAATGGCCTGTCCTTGAAGCGCGCGATTGTCTGCAATGGAGAGGAAGGCGTGGCCTTGGTTGTCTCATAGTCGGGGAAACCCGTGAAATCTGGGATCCCAGAAATATGGGTCAAGAGGTGGTGAATAGTGATGTCTTGCCAGATCGCGGGACATTCCGGAATGTAGCGACAAACGGGATCTTGGCCCTTGAGCTTGTTCTGTGCCTGTAACATTAGGATCGCCATGGCTGTAAACTGCTTGGTGATCGAGCCAAGACGATACTTCGTTTGCGGCGTATTCGGGAGATTTTTGTCCCGATCCGCCAGGCCGTATCCTTCGCTGAGTAGGACTTCACCATTTCGGGCGACAAGCACGGCGCCCGTAAATGATTCCCTTTCGGTGAGAAAGTTCAGGGTCTTGTCAATCTTCGAGGCTAGATCCTCCGGCTCTAGGGTCGGTGAAGGAGAAGGGCTTTCCGTCGCCGTTGGCGACTGAGTGACGGATACCGACGGTCCTCCACAGCCGGCCAGTATGAGACTGAGCACAACCAGGCTCAGACGGACAATACTAGCGCACGAGTAGCGGAACATGGTAGCCTCCTTGCTTGACTTTGCAGTCAGTCATCGCCTCTTCGCGCTCTACAGTTTGAAACAAAAGTTGAGAAGCCCGCCCAACTATATTTCAACCGTTAACGGTTGAACAACGCTTTGGACCGCATGGTCATTGCTGAAAAAAACACGTGGTTTTCTGACGCAATGATCACACGCGATGCTTCCTGCCTCACAGGTTAGGGTGTCTTCACAAAAACGCTAACCTGCGCATAAAACAAATCGAGCCGCCCGCGATAGCAGCGAACGGCTCGGAGTATTTTCATCCCCACACCCTGCATCCCTACCGCGTAAGCCCTGCCCAATCGGCGGCGTCTAGTGTGACTGAGCGATGGGGATTATAGACCTTTTTTCACTACCGGGG
>DATDRZ010000030.1:0-23228 GCA_035291465.1 Anaerolineales bacterium | reverse complement strand
GCTAAATACGTTCTCTCGCTCGTTATCCACCAAATTGATTGCTGTAATCTGGTTTCCCGCTTTCGGCAGCGGAACCCAGATGACGGATTTGGGCCAGACTTTGAACGGTGGGCTGGACTTGAATTGCTCCACAAAGGAATGGAAGTTGTTGTGCAAAAATCCGGATTTCTTGGAAAGGAAGAACTCGTGCAGATCATTCAGCGGTTCGGTCACGACGGGGTCGCGCTTCCCGTCAACAAAGCTGAACACATAAGTGCGAGTGTGTGCCTCAAGGTCATAATTAATAATCCCGACGCCGGTCCTGAAAATCTCGCCCAGTTTCTGACCCACGATTTTATAGATCCCCTGGATATCCATACGCTCGGCAAGGGAGGCCTGGACGCTATTGATCACCGCCAGCTCGGCATTGCGTTGTGACGTTTCGTTGAATAGCCGAGCATTCTCCAGCGCCACCGACATGCTGTTAGCCAGAGTTTCAAGCAGGCGGACGTCGGAGTCACTGAATGCGTTTTCGCGATCGATGTTTTGCAGCGAAATGCCTCCGATCACCTTATCACTAGCAACCAGGGGAACAAAGACGCCTGACTTTGAAGTTTCGCTTCCCGCCAAGGTGGTCATGCCGTATTCTTTTACCTTGTCCATAAAGCCGGTATTGATGACAATGGTCTTCCGCGTGGAAATCAATTCTTTCAGCAGGCCAGAGAAGGGGACCGGGTCTGGGTAAAACCGCTCTCCCTTTTCATAGAAGTAATAGGGATGATTCATTCCTGAAGCGAGGTCAAAAGAGCCTAAGATTACTGCCTGAGCTTGGAAGATATCTTTGATCTGATCTCCCACGGCTTCATAGATTCCCTTGATGTCCAGCTGCTTGGACATCGCCTCCTGCACGCTGTTGATCACCGCCAGTTCGGCATTGCGCTGGGCCGTTTCGTCGAAGAGCCGGGCGTTTTCCAGCGCCACGGACATGCTGCCCGCCAGGGTTTGCAGGAGGCGCAGATGGTCTTTGGTATACGCATTGCGTTTGTAACTCTGCACCGAGATGCCTCCGATTACCTTTTCGCCTGCCAGAATCGGAACCATAAGGATACTTTCATTTCGATCTGGCTCCCCTTCACTCGGCGGGTTCCAGATCGCACCCAACTCCTCACTTTCTTCCCTGGTTCCAATGTGCAATGGTTGTTTGGAGTCGAGGACCAGTGCGGTCAGGCTTGGACGCGGCGTCAAGCCGTCAGGAAGCGGAACCCGGCGACCGCGATCCACATAATAAATATTCGATCCCCAGTCGCGTTCTGCGTCGTACATTCCCGCGCTGACGGTATCGGCGTTGAAAATCTCGCCAACTTTTTCGCCAACCAGATCAACAATCTCCTGGAATTTAAGGCTGCGTGACAAGCCTTGCTGCACACTGTTGATCACCGCCAGTTCGGCGTTGCGCTGGCTGGTTTCATCAAACAACTGGGCATTTTGAAGTGCAACCGCCATGCTGCCCGCCAGGGTCTGCAGCAGGCGCAGATCGTCTTTGGTATACGCATTGCGTTTGTAACTCTGCACCGAGATGCCGCCGATCACACTTTCGCCTTTCATGATCGGCACTCCCAGGATGCTTTCGTTGCGGTCTTCTTCGCCTTTACGGCGTACAACTCGAATGGCGCCCAAGTTCTCGCCTTCCTCCTTCGTCCCCAACAGAAGAGGGTTCTTTGTGTCCGCCACATGGGCCGCCAGGCTGGGGCGAATCACCGGGCCATCGAGGACGGGTACCCGCTTGCCGCCATCCACGTAATAAATATGGGAACCCCAGTCCCGCGCCTCGTCGTACAACCCGGCAAACACGGTATCGGCGTGGAAGATTTCGCCTACTTTTTCACCGACCAGATCAATGATCTCTTGCAGCTTGAGACTGCGCGACAGACCCTCCTGCACGCTGTTGATTACCGCCAATTCGGCGTTGCGCTGAGTAGTTTCATCCAACAGGCGCTTGGTTTCACTCAATAAGCGGGCTTTTTCAATGGCAATGACCGCCTGACTAGCGAAACTTTGCAGCAGCGACATTTCCTTTTCCGTGAGCAAGCTTGGTTCCACGCGTCGAATCACGATCGCCCCGCTTATCCTGCCTTGAATCACAAGTGGCGTGGCAAATGTCATTGCATAGCCAAACTGCTTGGCCACCTTGTCGCCCAGGGGGAATTCGGATTTTTTGTCTTTCGGGTTATGGAGAGCCTGAATCGGCTTCCCCTCGATTATGGCTCGGCCTGCAACCGATTCCCGGTTAAACAGAATACCCTCGCCGGTCTTAAAGAAGGGAATAACCCCATAATGAGCCCGGGCTTTGAGCATACCAGCTTCAACAAATCCAATCGCTGCGTCATCTGACTTGGAAAGCAGAGCTGCCTTCTCAACGATTTTGTTTAAGATGCTGTCGAGATCTTCTGGAGAACTGGAGATGACCTCGAGGATCTCGCTGGTTGCGGTCTGAAGTTCGAGCGCCTCGGTGACCTCCCGGTTGCGCGTCTGCAGTTGATCGAACAATCGCACATTCTCGATGGCGATCGCCGCCTGATCGGCAAAGGTGTCGAGCAATGTAATTTGATTCTCGGTAAATGGCCGCACTTCATTTCGCCGCACCACAATGGCCCCAATTGCCTCCCCTTCTCTTATCAATGGCGTAGCAATCGCAGTCCGGTGGCCGAGCCGGCGCTGGAGCTTTACACTCTCCGGATAGTCTTCTTTGGATAAGTTTCTTGCATCCTCAAGGTGGATAGTTCGGCGTTCAAGCACCGCCCTTCCGGTAACCAGCCCTGGGACGAGTGGTAACCCTTCGCCATCTTGGAGGGCCGGCAACGGGCCAAAATGTGCAAGTTGGCGCAGCTGATCCCCATCCACCTTGTAAATCTGGACATCATTGGCCTCACAAAGGCTGGCCGCATGCCGGGCAACAGCTTCGAGAACCGGATTGATATCAGTTGGTGCGTTAGCCAAGGTACGCAAAATGTCGCTGGTGGCCGTCTGCTGGGCAAGCGCGTCGGAGATTACGCGATGACTTTTCTGGATTTCGTTGAAAAGACGTGCGTTTTCAACGGCGACTGCCATGCTGTTGGCAATGGCATTCAGGATTTCGAGTTCATGCTTTCCGTAGGCATACGGCTGGCTGTGCTGGATTGAGAGGACACCCAAAGCCTCTTTTCCGGAAATGATTGGGGCAAACAGCATTGTTTCAGAGGGCAATTCTTTAGAATAAATAACTCCATATTTTTTTGCTTCCTTGGCTGTGGGGATATAAATGGGCTTGCGTGTCTTCAACACATACGAAGTAACGCCTTTGCCATACTCGTAGGAAGCCACCTTCTTGAGTTCTCCATGTTCGTTGTAATAGGGAACGGAGACGATACCCGCAGCTTTGTCATAGAGTCCAATACCGGTGATGTCGGCATTGAAAAACCTATGAATTCCTTCGCCCACAATTTCGCCAATGCGCTGGTAATCCGCCTGGTCCACCAGGGCTTGGGCGATGCTGCTTAATATCTCTAGTTCCGCCCGGGTCTGCTTGTAGGCCTGGCTGCTCTCGTCTATCTGGGTTTTTTGAAGGGCTGCAATCTTCTCGATATCCGAGGCCTGCTCTTTTAACCCCCCCAGAGCCTTGTAGGCTTCTGCTCGTTTTTCGAGCAGTTCAATCTTCTTTGCAGGAGAAATCCGCTTCCCACGCAGGGCGCGGGTAGTTGTGGCAATCACTTTTTCCCATTTTCCGGTTTTCCCCCGTTTTTTGGCAATCGGCGCAGATTTAGATTTCTTTTTGGTTGGCATAGGCGAAACAGCCCAACCTTATCGTTTACCGGACTTGATCCATCCGTTTATCATTAAGAAAAGCCCCGCTCCGCCGGGGCTTGACGCTGACTGAATGGGAAAACGGATTATAGCATGGGAAGGCGCATCGGCTGGCTCACAAGCGCTCGGCCCCAATTGCTTGACAGCTTGCCTTGATACAACATTTCAAACAGGTTTAATGCTATTAGATCACGGTGCCTATAGAACTTGGGTTACCTTTGTTAACATGTACTGCAGGCTTGTGTCGTCGGTACAAGTACAACTTGACAGCCAATCGACTTATCAAGTGGAGGAGCAATAAATAACCTGCATGCCATTATTATTATTACACCCCGGTTTGCGAGTTCCCCTGCCCCTCGTTGAGGGGAAGAGCCTGTCCCGAGGAACAGCATGTTACGACGAGGGAGGACAGGGGAAGGGTCCGTTCCTTATCAAGTTTGTACGACCCCACCCTGGCTTCCCGCGGAATAATATCTTTTGATTAGAGGTACCCATGCCCACCATAAAACGCTCAAATGCCTCCCTCGAATCCACCTGGAAACGCGAAACTACCTTCGCATCCTGGGAGGCTTGGGACCAGCAGTTCCAGGCAGCCAAGGCGGCGCTGCCGGAGCTAAAAACCTGGAGCGGGCGGCTCACTGCCAGCCCGAAGGACTTGGCAGACTGGTTCGCGGTCTACGAAGTCCACGCCGTGCGCATCTACGAGCTGCAGGGTTTCGTGAGCTGGGCAGGGAATGTGGATAGCAGTGACTCCGAAGCCAACAGCCGCCAGGGTCTGGTGGCGGGGCTGCTGGCCGACTTCCAGGCGGCGGTGGCGTTCGCCGAGCCGGAGCTGATCGCTAAGGGCGAGGAATTGCTGGAGTGGGCGAAACAAGAGCCGAACCTGGAGAAGTTCACTCACTATCTCGGCAACCTGCTGCGCCTCCAGCAGCATACGCGTTCAGTGGAAGTGGAAGAAGTGCTGGGTATGGCGGACGACCCTTTCGACATGGTCTACCGCGCCTACAGCGAGCTGACCAACGCCGATCTCAAGTTCGAAGACGCGGTGGATACCGCCGGCACGCCGCATCCTGTCTTCCAGTCCACGCTGCTGGCGTCGACGCAGTCCACGGACCGGCAGCGGCGGCGCACCGCCTGGACACATTTCTACGATGGCTATCTCAAGATGGAACATACATTGGCGACGCTTTATGTCGCCAATGTAAAGCAGCACGAGTTCCTGCGCAAAGTGCGGGGCTACGATTCCGTTTTGGAAATGCGCCTGGCGAATAACAATCTACCCACGCAGGTCTTCCATAATCTCATCGAGGTCTTCAAAGCCAACCTTCCGGTCTGGCATCGCTACTGGAAAGTGAAAGCGAAACTATTGGGGCTAGAGAAGATTTCCCCATTTGATATCCAGGCGCCAATTGTGAAAGATCCGCCGCGGATCCCCTATCGGCAAGCGGTGGATTGGATCTGCGACGCGCTGCAGCCGATGGGCGCCGATTACGTGAAGACGCTACGCGCCGGCTGCCTCGAGGAGCGCTGGGTGGATTGGGCGCCCAATATCGAGAAACGCCAGGGCGCGGCGTCCTCCCGCATGGTGGGGCGCAAACCGCCCTACATTTTCATGAGCTACACCGACAGTATCTTCAGCCTGAGCACGCTGGCGCACGAACTGGGCCACTCGATGCACAGTCACGCATTTGCGCACCACCAGCCCATCGTCTACAACGATTACGGCGCCATCTCGTCCACGGTAACGGAAACCGCCTCCAATTTCCACCAGGCGATGACGCGCGCTTATTTGCGGCAAAAGCAAGCGGAAAACGAAGTTTTCCTGCTTGCAATGATCGATGAAGCCATGTCGAATTTCCATCGTTATTTCTTCGTCATGCCGACGCTGGCGCGCTTCGAGGTCGAAGTCTACGAGCGCGCCAAAGCGGGCAAACCGCTGACCGCGGCCATCTTCAAAGAGATCATGAGCGGGTTATACGCCGAAGGCTACGGCGACACCATGGACAGCGAGCCGGAGCGCACCGCAATGACTTGGGCGACCTTTCTGCATTTGTACATCCCCTTCTATACCTTCCAGTACGCCATCGGCATCAGCGCGGCGCACGCCGCGGCAGAGCGGATAGTCTCTGGCGTCTCCGGCGCCGTCGATGGATATCATGCGTTCCTGGCGGCCGGCGGCTCGCGCTACGCCATGGACCTCTTCGCCCTGGGAGGCGTCGACATGTCTACTAAGGCGCCTATCGAAGCCGCCTTCCGCGAACTGGAGGGGAATGTGCGCAAGTTAGAAGAGTTAGCAAATTGAAAACCATGGAGACACGGAGAACAATTAATCTCCGTGTTTCCGTGTCTCCGTGGTTGCTTTTTTAATCTCCGCCCTTGACACAGTTTTCACAACCGCTATAATGCGCATTGACGAGCGTCCGGGTGCCCCCCTCACCTGGGCGCTTGTCACTTAAAAGCAGCTATCAGCTAAAAACAAGATTAACGAGGGTAAGGGGGAGAATGGACTACTCATCTAGACATTATGGCCGATGTGAATTTCACACAAGAAGAAAAGGATTTCATCAAATCTCAACTGCTCTTGCGCATCGGCACCGCCTCGCCCAAAGGGCGGCCGGATGTGGCCGTGGTCGGCTTCGATTTCGACGGCGCCTATTTCTACGTGAGCGGCCGCGACAACGAGAACACCTGGAAGTACAAAAACACCAGGCGCAACCCGCGCGCCTCGCTGGTCATCGACGACCTGCCCTCGGTGAAACCCTGGCGCACGCGCGGGGTCAAGGTCTTCGGCAGCGTGGACTTCGTCCATTATGCCGGCAGATCTTCAGGCGAGCGCGAATATCTGCGCATCAAACCGGAGCGCAAGTATTCGTGGGGACTGTGAGCATCAATTTCCGGGCTCCGAGAACCCCCAGCTCCCTTGCACCCCCTACCCAGATTAATCGGTACCTAATGCTTTTACGGCTGCTCATCATTCTATAATCCTTCCAGGAGGCATTCGCCAATGCCAGCTAAAAAAGCATCGTCTGCATCGAAATCATTAATCTGGATCGGCGCCTTATTCGGCGCCTTGAGCGCACTGACCCTGATCGCGCTGCTCTCGCTGGGGGAACGTTTATTCGGCTTCCCCTTCGTGCCCTTCGACATCTTCGATTGGATGGCGCGCACCCTGCCGGGATGGTTGATCGGCACCGTGATCAGCACCATGGTGGCCATCATCCGCTTCTTCCAAACCTTTCTCCCCATCGGCGATATCTCCACCACCGCTAAACTCGCGGAGCAGGCGATTGCCATCACGCAGCTGATCCTTGGCGGCGCCGTGTTCGGCGCTATTTTGGGCTGGCTGGCAGGCAGGCCAGGGCGAAATATCGCCCCAATTGGGTTGGCAGGAGGCCTGATTTTGCTGGCCATAACATTGCTGGTTGAATTTTCACTGGCAGCCGGTCACACCATGCCTATAGCCTTTATATGGCTGGCTGTGCTCTTTACCGCCTGGGGCTGGGGACTTGCGCGGCTAATTCAGCGCTACATCCAGGTACAAGCCGAGCCCACCGCAACCCAACTCACGCGCCGTCAATTCATCAGCGTGAGCGGCGCAGGGCTGGCGGCAGCCGCTTTGGGCGCCTGGGGCGTCGGCGCCATCTTCGGCGAAGATGCGCTGCCGGCGGTCGCACAAGCGACGCCGCAGCCGATCAGCGGCGACGATCCTTTTGGCGCTGCGCTCACCTCGGGGCCGGCGGCGTCTCCGTCGCAAGAGGAACTGGCTGCGCGCCCAAGCGTGGTGCAGGGCACTCGGCCTGAGCTGACCTCCAACGAGGAGTTCTATCGCATCGACATCAACACGCGCGCCCCCGTGGTGGAGGCTGGGGAGTGGCGGCTACGCATTACAGGCCTGGTGGACCGGCCGCTCGAATTGACTCTGGATGAAATCCACGCCATGCCGTCGCAAACCCAGATCCTCACTATGCAATGCATCTCCAACCCCATCGGCGGCGACCTCACCTCATCCAGCCGCTGGACTGGGGTGCGCTTCCAGGATCTGCTGGCGCAAGCCGGCGTACAGTCGAGTTCGGCCGGCGCGTACATCACGTCCACCGATGGCTTCTATGAATTCGTCACTATGGAAGACATCCTGGACCAGCGCTGCCTGCTGGTCTACGCAATGAACAGCGAACCGCTGCCGCCGGAGCACGGCTTCCCCCTGCGCGTGTACATTCCCAACCGCTATGGCATGAAGCAGCCCAAATGGATCGAAAACATCGAACTGGTGGCAGAGCGCATCGATGGCTACTGGGTCGACCGCGGCTGGGATCGGGAGGCACACGTGAACACCGTGTCCGTAGTCGACACAGTGGCGGTAGATGAAGGCCAGGGCATGGCGCTGACCGGCGGCATCGCCTGGGCGTCTGCGCGCGGCATCGGCAAAGTCGAAGTGCAGGTAGATGAAGGCGACTGGCAAGAAGCGGAGCTCATCGCGCCGCCGCTCAGCCCGCTCAACTGGGTGTTGTGGCGATTCAGCTGGCCATATGAGGAGGGACGGCACAAGGTCGCGGTGCGCGCTTATGATGGCAGCGGCCAACTGCAGGAAACCGAACGGCGGCCCACGCAGCCCAGCGGGGCCACGGGGACCCATTCGGTCACTATGACGCTCTAAGTTCGGGCTTCACACGCACATCTAACCAAAAAGCGCCTGGTTTGGAACCAGGCGCTTTTCTTATCGCTTTTCCCTGGTAAACGTTAGCAACACCAACGCGATTAGCAGCGCCAGCGCCCCAGCAAGATAAAAGGGGCCGATAGAAAAACCTGCCAGGAAGGTGAGCAGGATGGCTGCTACGGCAAACAAGGCAGCCATCCCTCGGGAGCCGCGACGGTAGAAATGCAACGGCCCGTAGTACAGCGCGGCAAAAACAAATAAGATGAAAATTCCCCACCAGCCTTGGGATTCGTAGAAAGAAACCGGGGTCGTTATGACCTCACCACTGCCTGCTGGTGTCACCTCAACGGTGGCACTCATCCCGAATGGCATGAATGCGATGAGGAGTCCGGCAACTACTCCCCAGATCGCAGCCAGGACAAAAAGGATGCGGATCCAGTGAACCAAGCGGGATTTTTGTTTGCTCATGGTTTGTATGTAGAAGCACGCTAAAGGTGGCGGCCGCCGAGGTCTTGATTTGACCTCAGGATTGTTTTTGCCGCCAACCGAATTCTATCGGCTACCGCTTGCGGCTTGCAGATTGCGATTGCTCGACTAATTTCCGACCACTCGTAACGGTCGTGTTCCGCAGAAAGTGCCAGATTCGAGTCATCATTACACCTTGCCGTAAAGATCGGCCATTCGATGGGACTGTCAGGCACAGCAAGCAATTCCAAATCCAATCCTACTTCTTCCTTCAGCTCACGTTGAGCCCAGTGTTCTATGGACTCACCGGATAGGGGGCGCCAGATGGCGGCGTCCAGGCCCAGTTTCCTTCAGAGGCGGAACCTTCGCGACTTCTGTGCAACACTAAAAATTCCAGTTTTCCCGCGTGCTCGCGGTAAACAACAATTGTTGCGCCGAACGGCGCTTCGTCGGCAACTGGTTTTCCATCCCAAGTAGTGTGTTCGTTCAACTACTTCACCATCCCCATGTCCAGCGCTTCACGCAAGGTGCGTGCTTCGTGAGCAGTGATCCCTGCAGGCAAAGGGTCGCCGCCGCGCAGTCGCTTGGGTAGCACTGCGGACTTGAATCCGAGCGCAGCCGCTTCTTTCAGTCGCGCCGCGGTGTGCGGCACGGCGCGCAGTTCTCCGCTGAGGCCGACTTCGCCGATCAGCACGCAATCGGCGCGCAGCGGGCGATCCCAGACAGAAGAGGCGATAGCTGCCGCCACGGCGAGGTCGGCAGCCGGTTCGCCGATGCGCAAGCCGCCAACCACGTTCACGAACACGTCTTGCTCGCCGAGCTTGAGGCCCAGGCGGCGAGTGAGCACGGCGGTGATGAGCAGCAAGCGGTTGAGATCGACACCGTTGCCCGCGCGGCGGGGGTTGCCGAAAGCAGTGGGGCTGGTAAGCCCCTGCACCTCCACCAGCAGCGGGCGGGTGCCTTCCATGGTGACGGCTATGGCGGAGCCGGGCGCGTTCACCACGCGTTCGGCGAGGAAAGCCTCGGAGGGATTCGGCACCTCCACCAGGCCGCGGCCGCGCATTTCGAAGACGCCGACTTCGTCGGTAGCGCCGAAGCGGTTCTTCACCGCGCGTAGTAAACGAAATGACTGGAAGCGATCCCCTTCGAGGTAGAGCACCGTGTCGACCATGTGCTCCAACAGGCGCGGGCCGGCGATGATGCCCTCTTTGGTGACGTGTCCGATGAGGAAAACAGCGAGGTCAGATGACTTGGCGAGATTGCGGAAACGATCGGCGCACTCGCGCAGCTGGGTCACCGATCCGGCGGAATTATCGATGGCGGGGTCGTAAACAGTTTGGATGGAGTCGATGATCAGTACGCGCGGCTTGATGGCTTCAACATGCTGGAGAATGGACTCGACATCGGTTTCGGTGACTAAAAATAGTTGGGTAGTTTGATAGTTTGATAGTCCCGTAGTTGCGAGGCGATCAGCGCGCATCTTGATTTGGGACGGAGACTCTTCGCCAGATACATAGAGAACGGGACCGATTTGAGCCAGCTCGACCGCGGTCTGTAAGAGCAAAGTGGATTTGCCGATGCCGGGGTCGCCGCCAATGAGCACCAGCGAGCCGGGAACAATGCCGCCACCCAGCACGCGTGCGAACTCGTTGATGGATAGAGGCAGGCGATCTTCGTCTGCGCCACCATCGATCTGGGAGAGCGGTCTGGGGGTGCTCTTTGCTCCATTAGGCGACGTGCGGCGACTGGGAGCGCTGTCGACGATCTCCTCGATGAATGTGTTCCACTCGCCGCAAGAGGGGCAGCGGCCCAGCGGCTTGGCAGCCGCCCGGCCGCAGGATTGGCAAACGAAGCGGGTGATGACTTTTGCCACAAAGCCATTCTACTACGGTTAGAACATATGGGCTAGATTACTGGGCTATTGAGTTAGTCAGCAGGCTATTGTAGAATTTGCAAACCTATCACAACTGAGGAGAAGAACATGAAAAAGGTTTCATCTTTTATTCTGTTGTTTGCGTTTCTAACCGCCTGCGCACCGGGCCCGGCCTATCAAGATGATTTCAACAACCCTGACAGTGGCTGGTCAGTTGAAGCCTTCGAAACGGGTGAAAATTCCTATGAAGATGGCGGCTACCGCATGTACTTAAGTGCTGCCGATTGGTTTAGCTGGGTAGTAAACCCAACCGCAGTCGTATACAGCGATGTACGCGTGGAGGTCGATGCACAAAAAATCGGCGGCCTCGACGCAAACGAATACGGCGCTGTATGCCGGGTCGACTTTGATGCGGGCAGTTTCTACGCCGGCGCGGTCACCAGCCAGGGAGAGTTCGCTATTTACAAGAACATCGAGGAAAGCGGACTGGAACTCATCGACATGGCCGCCCTGGGTTTCTCGCAGGCCGTGAAACAGGGCGGGGAAAACAACCACATCCGCTTCGATTGCGTGGGCAACACGCTCACGCTGTACGCCAATGATACTCAACTGGTGCAGGTGACAGACGAAACGTTACCCAGTGGAGAGGTCGGTTTGTACTCAGGCACCTTTGACCCAGGCGGCACGGAGATCCTGTTCGACAACTTTGCTGTTTACCGGCAGTAAACAGCGGCAATATCGCCATGCAAAAAGAAAGGCGCCGGATGGCGCCTTTCTTTGTCTCTGAGAAAGTTATGGGGCGTTGGGTTCTGGCGCTTTGGGGGCGTTGGCGGCAATGAAGGCGCTGGCGCGGCCGGCGTCGAAGACCGGCATCTCCAGCATGTAGCCCCAGGAGGTGAGCACCAAAGGAATGTCGGTCTTATTCCAAGGCAAAGCCAGGAGTTTTTTGGTCAGTGACTGATCAATGAAATTGCGAATGTCGGTTTTCAATTGCTCACACGCAGCTTCGTCGATCACGTCGCAGTTGTACCAAAAAATAATGTAGCCATGCTCCAGGTTGTGAACCGCATACCCTTCCGGATAAGGCAAATAAGGTTCAAGGTCAGCTTCTTCGTAAAAACCCGGGGGTGCTAATTCGCTTGCATAATGCTTACCGGAGGTCGGCGGGTTGCTGACATATTGCGGATCGGTCCCCTCTTGGACATGCGTTTCACCCTCCAGTGGTACTGCAGTTCCCTCGGCGGGGCGAAGAGAAACCCACAGCAGGTAACCGGCAATGGCTACAGCCGCAATGATTACCAGCGTCCAAGTCAGCGTCGAGCGGGATTGCGCCCCGCGGCGGCGCGCTTCGATGCGTTCGCGTTGTGAACTGAGATTGCTCATTCTGTCTCCTTAGGCGAAGGGATTATAGTCGCGGAAGCTCCACCGGCCGCAAATGAGATCGAGACAATGGGCCTTCAAAGCCCTCGGCAAGGTATGGAAAACTAAGCCAGATAATGCCTATGGCAAAGAACACCCCGGTGATCAATCGCATCCAAGAATTGAAAGACCCAACCGCATCGCCCGCATAGAATGACGGCGAAAATACATTATTGGTCAGCGCGCCCAGCCAGGCGTTGGTGTCACGGAAACCCTCTCCAAGTCCAGCGAAATCACTGATGAGGTGTGCGGTGCCATCGATGGCCATCGGCAACAGCATAAACAAAAAGCCCCAGACGGGCAGAATACCAACCTTGCGCCGCAGCGGATACCAGATCAGCGCGGCAGGCAACATAAAACTGTACATGGAAAACATGCGATCGGACCAGGCTACTTTCCAACCGAGTTCAGGCGACCCTACGAATTGCCGCAGGAGATTGGGGTCATTGGTTTGTTGGAAAGCCGCCTGGATCTCAGGCAGCGAGTACATCAGCTTGGGCCCGAAAAGAAAGAAAGATCGCTCGGGGAGCTGGTGACATACAAAGGAATAAATCGTGTAAATCAACTGAGCTGGAGCTTGCCAACCCAGCCGCATAAATAGCGGAGCGAGCAAAGGGAGCGTAATGAATACGCTCCAGGGAAGCACGAACACCCACAGCCAGTTGCGGCTCAACCAGGACTTTTGCATCCCATTATTTTATCTTTCGCCTCCCCGATCACAATGCGCCATCTAGCGTACTGTGAAGTTAACCGCCAGCGAACTGCGCCCCCAACTGTCCTTCCAACAATTCGAGCATCCCGGCATTATCCCCCACATACAGGACGATCAAGTTGCCGCATTGGAAGAAATGCGGGGTGGCGATCCAAGTAACCATGGCGGTGCCTATCTCATAGCCATCAGCTGAAACCTGGGAGGCATCCTGACTGGCAGCATCCTTGGATGCAAAGGCCAGTACCTGGATATCTTCGCCGTTCACGACCAGGCGTTGAGCCGGCACCGAGAAGAAATCTTGTTCGATCTGCTCGGCGACCTCGACCTCGGCCCCATCCGCGCGTAATGCGCCGGCAAAACCGTCGACGGAGTCGCAGGCGTTTTGAGCTGGAGCCGGAGCACAGGCAGACAAGAGCAGGAAAGCAACCATTAAGGGTAATAAGTGTGCATTTTTCATTGATCACCTCTAGGGTAAAAGACGATACCAAGGTTTCATTTGTTCCTTCAGCTTTGGATAACGGGTATTAAACCAAAAGGGTTGCTAAAGAGTAAGTAAAGCATCGCCTCATCCTTGAGTGGAGATCATACCCATGCAAAAAACTCTGGCTGGCGCCATCCTCTTTTGTTTTACACTGGCAGCCTGCAGTTCACCCGTGACAGAACCGACTGTGGCACCCACAGATCCGCTGCCGAGCCCAACATCAGGTGATGCGCGCAGGCTTGAATTCGATTTTCATCGGGTCGATCCAGTGATAGCCAATGGCGAAAGTCAGCATTGGACCGGCCGGTGGATGAATCCAGGCGGTGTGGTCTGGCATGAAGGCCTATTCCACATGTTTATCAATGCTTTCCATTCCTGGCCTGGGGAGATCAGCATTGGACACTTTGTATCCAGCGATGGCGTGGTCTGGGAGCCGGCACAGGATGAACCCTTGTTCACCAGCAGGGACATTGGCTACCTCACATCTACCCAGGGCGCCGACGTTTCTTCGGCGGTTGTGCTGCCCGATGGCCGCTGGGCACTCTATTTCCACACCGTCTCAAGGAGCGGCAGGGCTGGAATAGGCATGGCTACGGCTCCCGCGCCTGAAGGTCCCTGGGTTTTCAGCGAAGAAGAAATCCTTTCCCCCGGTCAGGGGAACGAGTGGGATAACAATCAACTTCGCTGGCCCAACGTAGTTGAAGCCGAAGATGGCTATTTGATGTTTTATACAGGCGCTAATGCAAGCGGGGGGCTTGCCATAGGGTTGGCCACATCTGAGGATGGTTTTGTCTGGACGAAGTACGATAACCCGCAGACCGCCGAGGAAGTTTATGCCGAAAGCGACCCGGTGATCTTGGGCGGTGAGGGCTGGGAGGGATCAATGGCCGACCGCCCCCGAGCGGAATATACACCGGACGGCTGGGTCATGATCTATACCGGAGCGGAATTAAACTCGCGGGGATTGGCATTCAGCAGCGATGGGATGCATTGGGAGCCGTTTACGGGAAACCCTATCATCGCTAAGCAAGATTTTCAAGACTGGGGAGAAAACACCTGGGATACCAACCTCCTGTATCACGACGGGGCTTATTATTACTATATGGAATTGGGATCGTTGTCGAATACGCAGATCTTCCTGGCCACATTCGAAGGGAGTTTGAAGCCGTAGACAAGAACCTTGGCGATCCCCTCTGTGTACTCAACGGTTAAATTGAACTCCTGAGCAGAAACAGCTATGCATCCCAATGCTGGATAAAGCCGATTTCGAACAGGTCAGCAACGTATTTCCGCTCCTACAAGAGGCGGATCCCAACCTCACTCGCGAGTTCCGCGAGAATGGTTATCCCGCGCGCATTCCGGCCGGAAAGGACATTTTCATCGAAGGCGATCGGGTAGATGCGCTGGCGCTGCTTGTTTCTGGAGTCGTTCGCGTTTATCGAATTGGAGAAAGCGGGCGGGAAATTACTCTTTATCGCTTTGGTCAAGGCGAGTCGTGCATCCTGACTGCCAATGCGATTCTCAACCACGGTGCGTTCCCCGCAATCGCCACTGTGGAACAAGAGGCCCAGGCGGTGATGATCCCCTCAGAGAAATTCAACGCCTGGGTTCATCGTTTCCCGGCCTGGCGTGATTTCGTGTTCGACTTGCTTTCACAACGGATCGTGATGATGATGGAGACCGTAGACCAGGTCGCTTTCCATCGGATGGACGAGCGAATTGCCGCGCTTTTACTAAGGCGTTCCCGTGCGCAGAATCCCTTCCTCATTAC
Organism: Anaerolineales bacterium; assembly: GCA_035291465.1. Taxonomy (GTDB): domain Bacteria; phylum Chloroflexota; class Anaerolineae; order Anaerolineales; family UBA11579; genus JAMCZK01. The sequence goes on along the minus strand of DATDRZ010000030.1, from coordinate 8,034 downwards.
TCATCAAGAAATTGCCAACGAGTTGGGTAGTTCCAGAGAGGTCATCAGCCGCCTCCTGGAGGATCTCGCCGAAAAAGGCCTGATCCGCCTAGCTCGCGGGGAGATCGAAGTGCTCGATCCAGAAAAATTGGAGGTCTTTAGGGCTCTGTGACTTTGTCACAGACAGGGGGACAAAAAATGAGTATCGTTTCTCAAGACTTCGACAAAAAAGGAGAAATGTCCTGAACCCATTCATAAGATTTATGGTTGCACCTGCAGGCCGTGTGACCCGCCTGTTAGCCGGAATTGCCTTCATTGCCTGGGGTTGGTTCGGGCTTAACGGACCACTGGGCATTGTCGTGATGGTGGTTGGGGTAGTTCCGTTGCTGGCCGGACTGTTTGATTTTTGTGTATTTGCACCTCTGTTTGGGAATCCTCTTGGAGGAGCAGACATTCGCAAAAAACTATAGTCCCGCCGGCTACAAAAAAGAGCGCCTTCCCAGGCGCTCTTCTTTTTGTCAGGTAGCTGCCACCGCCGCAGCAGGCGATGCAGGCGGCGCCGCCTTCTTCTTGCGGCCCTTAGCTTTGGCTTTGCGCAACACGAGATCCGGCTGTTCTTCGCCCACTTCAACATCAATGACCACGGTATCGCCGTCGGCGAACTGGCCGTTGAGCAGAGCGTCGGAGAGCGGATCTTCGATCTTGTTCTGGATCACTCGCTTTAGCGGGCGGGCGCCGTATTCGCGATCGTAGCCAAGCTCGGAAAGCAGGTTCAATGCCGCATCCGTGGGTTTGATCACCAGCTGGTGCTCTTCAAGGCGCTTGGCCACTTTTTCAAGCTCCAAGGAAACGATCTGTCTCAGGTTTTCTTTGTTCAGCGACCGGAAGATGATCACCGAATCCACGCGGTTGATAAATTCAGGGCGGAAGACGCGCTTGAGGGCATCGGTGAGCTTCTTGCGCATGTCTTTATACGCGATTTGCTCTTCGAGGTCTTCATCTGTCTTCAGGCTGAAACCTATGTCGCCTTTACGCATGATCATGTCGGCGCCAACATTGGAAGTCATCACGATCAGCGCGTTGCGGAAATCGACTTTGCGACCGCGGGCATCGGAGAGATGGCCCTCTTCCATGATCTGCAGCAGCATATTGTGCGCTTCGGGGTGCGCCTTCTCCACTTCGTCGAAAACGACGATGGAGTAAGGCCGGCGACGAATGGCTTCGGTGAGCTGGCCGGCATCTTCGTAGCCCACATAACCGGGCGGTGCGCCGACCAGGCGGCTCACGGAGTGGCGCTCCATAAACTCGGACATATCGAGCTGGATCAGCGCCTCTTCGCTGCCGAAGAGGAAGCTGGCCAGCGCCTTGGTCAGTTCTGTCTTACCCACGCCGGTGGGTCCCAGGAAAATGAAGGAGCCAATGGGACGCTTGGGATCCTTGAGGCCGGCGCGGGCACGGCGCACGGCCTTCGAAATGGCCTCGATGGCTTCGCTCTGCCCCACGATGGCCTTTTGCATTTCTTCTTCCATGTGAAGAAGGCGCTCGGATTCTTCCTGGGCAATCTGCATCACCGGCACGCCGGTCCACATAGCGATCAACTCGGCGATGTCATCCACGGAAACGATGGGGCTGTTGTCGCGGTCCCAGGTGGTGCGCAGGGCTTCCAGTTTGGCTTCCAATTCGCCTTCCTGCGCCTGGATGGTTTCACTTTCTTCCTCGCGGCCATCGTCTTCGGCCTCGAGGCGCTGGCGGCGCAGGCCTTTCAATTCCTCGGTGACGGCTTTGGCTTCCTTCGCTGCCGGCGATTTGTACATGCGCACCCGGGAAGCCGATTCGTCGATCAGGTCAATGGCCTTGTCGGGCAGGAACCGCTCCGTTACGTAACGGGCGGAAAGGCGAGCGGCTGCATCCAGGGCTTCATCGGAGATGCGCAGGCGGTGGTGCTCTTCATAGGCGGGGCGCACGCCGCGCAAAATATCGATTGTTTCTTCCACGGAAGGCTCGTCGACGAGCACAGGCTGGAAGCGACGCTCGAGCGCAGAATCGGATTCAATGTGCTTACGATACTCGTCCAGGGTGGTGGCGCCAATCACCTGCAGCTCACCACGTGACAGCGCAGGTTTGAGGATGTTGGCCGCATCCACTGAAGAACCTGCAGCGCCAGCACCCACCAGCATGTGGGCTTCATCGATAAACAAAATAGCATCGGATGCTTTCAGTTCATCGATGACTTTCTTGAGCCTCTCTTCGAACTGGCCGCGGTACATCGTGCCTGCGACCAGCGAGCCGACGTCCAGCTGCAACACGCGTTTCCCAAGCAGTGGCGCGGGGACATCGCCGTTGACAATGCGCTGGGCAAGACCTTCCACGATGGCGGTTTTGCCCACGCCGGGTTCACCAATGAGGGCGGGGTTATTCTTATTGCGCCGGGCCAAGATCTGAATGACGCGCTCGATCTCGGTTTCGCGGCCGATCACGGGATCCAGCTTTTCTTCTTCGGCCAGGGAAGTGAGATCCACGGCCAGCTGGTCGATCATGGGCGTCTTAGCGGAACGCGACTCGCGGCGGGTGCTGCGCCGCTCGGAGGCGGCAGCGCCACGGCGCGGCGCGCTGCTTTCTTGCAGCACGCGGCGAGTTTGGCGGCGGATCTGCTCAGGGGAAACGCCCAGTTTGCGCAATACGTTAAGAGCAATCCCTTCGCCATAGCGGACGAGGCCCAGCAGCAAATGTTCAGTGCTGACGTAATGGTTGCCCAGCCGGCGGGCTTCTTCGAAAGCAAATTCGAGGACCTGCTGCGTGCCAGGGGAAAGGTCGATCTTGCCGCCTTCGTGCTGACCGGCGCCAGTGAGGCGCTCAACGATCTCTTCCACGCGCAAGGCTTCCAGTCCCAGCTCCCGCAAGACCCGTGCGGCCACGCCGCCCTCCTCACGAATCAAACCGAGCAACAGGTGCTCAGTGCCGATGTAATTGTGGCGCAGGCGCTCCGCTTCGTGATGGGCAAGACTGAGTACGCGGCGTGCTCGTTGGGTTAATCGTTCCATTCCGGCCAAGGCGACATCTCCTACTGATAGAGCGAACTGGCAACCCGGTTTTGCTCACTCAGTTGTGCAAGATTCTACCAAAAAGGAATTTGTCCAGAGGAGTGGAAGATTAATACTTAGATGGGGGAAATCATTGATGAGATAACTTACGGAAAAATATTCTCCAGATTTGATAACACAGCCAATCCACCCAATCAGGGATTAACGATCACGCATCGTCAATCAAGTCGGTTTTTCCCGAGCATTATTTCTCCTTTTCCACAGGCAATACCACAGTAAATACGGCACCCTCCCCCGGTTTCGAATCCACCCAGATGCGACCTTGATGATTGTCTACGATGTTCTTGACGATGGCAAGGCCCAGACCTGAGCCGTGAACTCCAGCGGGCGCGTTGCTGGCGCGATAGAACTTTTCGAAGATGCGGCTTTGCTCTTCCAGGGGGATGCCGGGGCCGGAATCAGCAACACGCAAAATAAGCTGGTTCTCTTCCCGGCGCAAGCGCACTCTGATCTCGCCTGCGGGCGGGGTGTATTTCACAGCGTTAGCGATCAGATTGTCCACCAATTGGCTTAATTGCGTACGGCTGCCGCGCACCGGAGGTAAATCCTCAACTTTACGCAGTCGTAAAGTCTGCCCTTTTTTCTGCAGCTGTGGCTGGAAGCCAGCCAGCGAATTGGCCACCAGCAGTTTCATATCCACCGGCGTCACCTCGTCCAGACCGCCGGCTTCCACTCTTCCCAATTTCAACAGATCATCGATCAACGACGTCGTGTTGTGCACGCTGCTCCTTACGCGTTTGATGAATTCCTCTTGTTGGGAATTCACCGGCCCGATGCGTTCGATCAATTCGACATACCCGAGGATGGCAGTCAAAGGCGAGCGCAAATCGTGGGCGACGGTGTTGACAAAATCCCCCTTCAGTCGATCCAGCTCCTTGAGGTAACTGATGTCGTGCAGACTGGCCACAATCCCCACTTTGGGGATGCGCGATACACGCACATGGAACGACCGCCCAACCTGAGTTTGCATTTCATGGCGGTCGCCGCCTTCCTTGAGTGCATTGAGGAAGCCCTGATTGGAGATAACGCTTTCGACCGTTTCGCCAGTGAAGTCCGCTTCCCCTAATTCAAAGGTCTCGCGCAAAGCTTGATTCATCGAAACGATGCGTTGGTCCTTATCGACAACCAAGACCCCCTCGTTCACCTGACGCAGGATATTCTCCATTTCGCCGAGGCGCCGGTTCAAAGCGGCGGAGATCCGCCCAGCCTCCCGCTTCAGCCACTTTTCCCACAACCTCTTCTGCTCCAAGCCGCGGCGAACCGCGGCCAAGGCTATCTTTCCGTTAAGTGGCAGCCGGAGATAATCAATAACCCCGAGTTCCTTGGCACGCTCCAAGTCGGAAGCGCTTACTTTCCTGCCCAGCATGATGAGGGGCAAAGATGGATACTTTGCCTTCAGGTTTGCAGCCATTTGGAACGCATTACCCCCCGATAACGGGTTGCCTATGAGAATGAGGTCGGGAACTTTGTCGTCGCGCAGCGCTGCCCGCAGGGCAGGCGCACTATGGACCCGGGTAACCCTGTAACCCGCAGGAGTGAAAATTTTATCGGCCGCCTGCGTTGCCAACGCGGAGTCGGCCACGGCGAGCAGCAATCGCTTGGTCAAGGCTTGTTGAATAATAGCACGATTGTGCTTATCGCATGCAAGCTGGCACAATCGAGCTCGCACGATTGAGCTGTTCACGTTCACTGCATGGCAGGGGGATTGCAATCTCACCTCCTTCAGCAAGATACTAGACAGCATGGATTGCTTCGTCGGACGCAAGCGTCCTTCCCCCGTCGCGGTCAAAAGACAGCTCGCCCAGGACAGGCTCTCGCAACAGCGGTTGCGTCGGGAAAACGCCGACGCGATGGCAAAGCTTCCCTTGGCTGTTAGAGTTCTATTAATTCGAAACGCGGCTCATTGACTAGCCTTTGGGGCGTCATACAATATCTTCACCATCCAACAGGGCCCCAATGGAATATAAGGATTATTACAAGATTCTAGGGGTGGGACGGCAAGCCAGCCAGGACGAGATCAAGAAAGCCTATCGCAAGCTGGCGCTCCAATATCACCCCGACCGCAACCCCAACAATAAAGGCGCTGAGGACAAGTTCAAGGAAGCCAACGAGGCTTACCAGGTGCTCAGCGATCCGGAAAAGCGCACCCACTATGACCGCCTGGGCGCGGATTACTCGCGCTGGCAGCAAACCGGCGGGCGCGGCGGCTTCGACTGGGGCCAATGGTCCACCGGCCGCCCCGGTGGCGTCCATGTCGAGTACAGTGGCGACATGGATGAACTCTTCGGCGAGGGTGGTTTTTCAGATTTCTTCCAACAAATATTCGGGGGGCTAGGCGGCTTTGAAAGCAGAGGTCGCCGCGGCCCGGCCGTTCAGCCTGCCTACGAGCAACCGGTGACCGTGAGCCTGGAAGAAGCCTTCCATGGTGGCACGCGCCTGATGCAATTGGACGGGCGACGCCTGGAAGTCAAGATCCCCGCAGGCGCGCGCAGCGGAACCAAGGTGCGCATGGCGGGCGTAGGACCCGCTGGCCGCGGCGGGCAGCCCAGCGACATTTACCTAGTCGTTGACGTGGCAGACGACCCGCGCTTTGCCCGCCAAGGCGACGATCTGACCACTGAAGTCGAAGTCGATCTGTACACAGCCGTATTAGGAGGCGAAACGCGAGTGCCCACACTCGATGGACAAGTCGTACTCAAGATCCCGGCCGGGACTCAGCCGGGACAGTCCATCCGCCTGAAAGGGCGCGGCATGCCCCAGCTGAAAAATAGTAAGGTACGCGGTGACCTGTTTGCTAAAATCAAAGTGCGCCTGCCCAAGAACCTGACTGACAAACAGCGGAAACTTTTCGAAGAGCTTGCTGGCGGCTCGTAGGCCGATGGCCTGACCTAATCAATGGACATTCAATGAGAAAGAAGGAATTCGCTATGACCCGCAAAACCATTCGCCCCATTGCGCTGATACTCAGTGTGCTGGTGCTGAGCGCGGCCGCCTGCCAGTTCGCCGTCGGCCCGCTTAGCGATCTCACCAACGTTGTGGAGCCGGCCAGCCAAACAATCCAGATATCCGACGACTTAATCTCCCAGCAGGCAGCCCTGGTTTCGCTCTACCAGGCAGTCAGCCCCGGAGTGGTTTCAATTTCTGTAGCCACGGATTTCGGCGGCGGCCAGGCCTCCGGGTTTGTGTACGATGCTGAAGGCCACATCGTCACTAACTACCACGTCGTCCAAGGCGCCACCTATATCGAGGTTGGTTTCACCTCCGGATTCAAAGCGGTAGGTGAAGTAGTCGGCGAGGACACCGATTCCGATCTGGCCGTGATCAAGGTGGAGGCACCGGCATCTGAACTGCATCCGCTCAAACTTGGCGATTCTTCCGCGCTGCAAGTTGGGCAATACGTGGTGGCCATTGGCAACCCCTTCGGCCTCAATAGCAGCATGAGCACCGGCATCGTTTCCAGCCTGGGGCGAAGCCTCGAGTCGTTGAACCCCACTGAGAATGGCCTTTTCTTTAGCGCCGGAGACTTAATCCAAACGGACGCAGCCATCAACCCTGGGAATTCCGGCGGCCCGCTGCTGAATCTCAATGGTGAAGTCGTTGGCGTGAACCGCGCCATCCGTTCCTTCACTTCCACAGAAGGCGGCGATGCCTTGAACTCCGGCATCGGCTTCGCCGTCTCCAGCAACATTGTGGCGCGGGTGGCGCCTAGCTTGATCGCCGAAGGGGATTACAACTATCCGTATCTCGGCATCTCCAGCGTCGGCCAATTAAGTCTCGCCGAAGCACAGCAGCTTGGGCTCGATCGCACCGACGGCGCCTTGATCGATTCTGTAGTCGATGGCGGACCGGCTGACGAAGCCGGCATGCAGCCCGGAGATTTCGTCACCGCCATCGACGGTAACCCCATCAAAAATTTCGATGAGCTGATCTCCTATCTGTTCACCCATAAGAGTCCTGGGGAAACGGTGACGCTGACTGTGATCCGCGATGGTGAAGAGGTGCAAATCGATCTTGTACTAGGGGCAAGGCCGTAACTCTTTAGGTGTCGGGGCTTTAGCCGGATTAAGCCGCTCGGGAAATCGGGCGGCTTTTTTGTTAACCCCTCACCCCCTGCCCCTCTCCCGCTAACGCGAGAGAGGGGTGCCTTTCGAATCCAACTACAATTAGGAATCAAAAAAGGGCTCGCCACTATAAGAAAGGGAAACATGAGAAAAATCATCGTTCATGAATTCATTACGCTGGATGGCGTGATCCAGGCGCCCGGCGCCCCAGACGAAGATACCGACGGCGGGTTTAAGCACGGCGGCTGGACCTTGCCGTACTGGCACGACGACATTGGCGCGCATTTCTCTAAAGCATTTGGTGAAGCCGATACGCTTTTGCTGGGACGCAGGACGTGGGTCGAACACGGTACCGCCTTCGAGCCCATGGTCAACGATCCCTTTGGTGATGCCATGAACGCCATGCGCAAGTTCGTGGTGTCCACTACCTTGAAATCCAGCGAGATCTGGAGAAATTCGACAATCATCAGCAGTAACGTGATTGACGAAGTGCGCAAACTGAAAGAACAATCTGGCAAGAACATTCTCATCGATGGCAGCAGCGTGCTGATCCATGCGCTCGCTGAAAATGATCTGATCGATCAATACGATCTACATGTTTATCCCCTGGTGCTGGGCAGCGGCAAGCGTTTGTTCCCAGATGGAAAGCGCATCAACTTGAAACTGAACGAATCCACGGCGCTGCCAACCGGTGTCGTGTTTCAGCGTTATGAACTTGCGAAATAAACATACGCTTAACCATTGCGAGCCCTCGAAGAGGGCGTGGCAATCCCCTTGATCGATGTCGGGGACTGCCACGCTCGCTGCGCTCGCTCGCAGTGGTTTAATATGATTTTCGCCCAAGGAGATGACAATGACCGAAACACCGAAATATCATCTTGCTGTTCCCAAAT
>DATDRZ010000029.1:0-7325 GCA_035291465.1 Anaerolineales bacterium | reverse complement strand
TTCGACGTAGAGCCAGGCGTTGCCTGCACCCTCCGGCTGCTTGCGTTTGCGAGTCGCCTTTAGCTCGAGGCTGACTGGATTTAGGGCGGTGTAGGGCACTGGCAGGTCCCAGACCAACGGCAGGTGGCGCAGGGCGGCGTGATCGCGGGCGACCTGCAGTTTATCTTCAAGCGCCGCGTCGGTGGCGCTCAGCGAGAGGGCGCGCACACCGCTCTCGGCGATGCGGTCGATGAGCGCGTTGATCTGCTTGGCGTTCTGCCTGGTCAGCGTGAGGTGCGCGGCAATGAAGATGTCGTCGTTCAACACTTCGCGCCAGTAGGCAAAACTGGCCAGCGAATCCCAAGTCTGCTCTTTGGTAGGCTGCAAAACGATCATGGCGTGATCGAGACCTGCGTCGAGCAGGGTCTTGAGATAGCGCGTGTCGCCCAGCTTGTTGCCGTCGGTGATCACGCCGGTTACGAGTCCGAAATCCTCGGCGTACATCAGCAGCTCGGCGAGGTCGGGACGCAGGGTCGGTTCGCCGCCAGTGAACACGATGTGCGGGATGCCTACCGTGTGCGCCTTCTCGATGATCTGTTTCCATTGTGCAGTGCTGAGCTCTGTGGTCACGCGCTTATGCGGCGTGGCCCCGCGCGGCGAGCCTTTGGGCAGGTTGTAGGTGAGCGCGCAATCGAGGCGATAGGGCGCGCTGAGTTTTTCGGTATAGGGCCTGGTTCGGTCGAAATCCAGGTACGTGACGGGGTCGAGGTCCGGAGTTTCGATCAGCGCCTGCAGCTTGTTGGCGAAGTCGGCGTAATCGGCCGCGGCGCGCGGCTTACTTACGCGATAGCGTCTGTTGATTTTCTCGGCGACCTGTTCGGGCGGGGTTAAATGCACAAAGTGATAGGCGTACTCGGTGGCGGTCTGGTTTAGGTGCAACACCGTGGATGCATTCACGACAAGTAGGCCATTGCCATCGCCTTCGACGCGCAGATGAAGTCGATAGTTGAATGGATGGCTGGGCGGGGCAACGTAGGAATAAAAGCCGGGCTCGAGCGGCTTCGCTGGCGTGGTTCGGCTCAGTCCAATTCGTTCGAGGAAGGTGGCCACTATCTGCCTCCTCCGGCGCAGGCGCAGGCGCAGCCCGCGCAAGCGCAGGCGCATGAGGAGCCTCCGCCGCTAAAGCCGCCACCGCTGCGACCGCTGGACTTGGGAGGCGGGGGTGGGGGATTGGTGACCTTGGTGACGCCGCCGGTGAAGTCGGCGACGTTGCCGGTGACGCTCTTGGCAAAGTTCTGCACGCCGCCCACCACTGAAGCGGCGAAATCTGCGCCGGGCAGGGTGGGCAGCGAGACGCGCCCACCGCCTGTAGAGCGCGAAGGCGCGCTGATCACCGTGCGACCGGTGCCCGCGGTCGTCCCTGCATAGCGGCCCCACCAATATGGCGCGTAAACGGGGCGGCCAGTAAACACCGTGGTGGTGCGATCGTCGTAATTGGGATCCAACATCGTCCATTCCAGATTTTCTTCGTAGAGCTTGCTTTGCACTTTAGGGGTGCCGGCGGCTTCCACCTGTTGCCAGGCTTCGTCGCTGATCTTGCGGTAATAGTCCGCCGTTTCGCGCTTGCTGAAGCCGCGCATCTTGTTGGCCACACCTTTGACCAGGTCGACCATCAATGTTTGCATGGCGCGGCGGCGGGCGGGCTTATCACCTTCCTTGAAGGCCGCTAGGAATTGTGTTTCATATTCGCGCAGATCTTTGGGAAATGGCGATTTCACTGCGATCTCCAGCGGGTCCGCCTTGGCTACCTGGGCCGCCCCCTTCTTGATCGTGGAGAACAAGATCATGGTGAGGATCTTGTCCATAGGCTGCTCGAGAAGGATGGCTGCCTCAGGCGCAGTGAGGCCGCGCTTGACCCCGTGGCCTTCGATGGCGATCTTGGGCGGCAGGTACTGCATCCGGCGACGGCGGTCCGAAACCACGCCGATCCAGATGATGGCAACAATGAAAAGCGCGAAGCAGCAGCAAAAGAGAAAGGGGATAAAGAATTCGGGGTCGATGCTATAGCGCTGCCAAAAATTGGGTTCGGCAATGGAGGCAGCGGGCACGTAGGATTTGGGGAAGGAAGCACCGAATAAATACTCGCTGTAAACGTTTCCGTTGGAATTGCGCCAGGTGTAAGTGATGCGCCCCTGGCTGTCGCTGCCGGTGGTTGGTGTATCGGGGAAGCCGGGGTGGTCGGCGATGTGCCACTTGGGCTCAGCGGGCTGCACGCCCGCAGGTAGGTGGTAAACGACAGTTATATCGGAGGAACCCGTTACAAATTCAGAGCCGAAATAATTAGGAATGAAGACGGCGCTGGCGTAGTTTTCGTCCTCGCTGTCCGTATAAAGCACGCCGGTGATATTAGTGATGCGTGCCCGAAAGGTGCCGGTTTGGCCTGGCGGGATGGCATTGGAGCCAAAATAAATGGCCGGACCGATGTCGATGTAAGGGGAATCGTAATCGATGGAATCGACTGGCTGTCCATCAATGGTGGCGGTGATGTTAGCGACGCTGTAATTTGCATTGGGCAGGCCGAGGTCCACGACGTCAAGAGGGCTTCCATAGTTTTGGAAAACGATCAGATACTCAATGGTCAGCGTGCCATTGGTCTCCCAATACAGGTCCACCTGTTCCCGGGGAACGGCAAACAGGTAGTTTTGTGCGAAGGCGACGTTCAGCGGAACAAGAAGAATTAAGAACAGAATGCCTAGGAAGAAGATTCTTTTTTTCATTTCTCTGTCAACCGTCTACTGTCTACTGTCTACTGCTTACCATTTAGGCTTTTCTTCCAACTGATACACCGCCCCGCAATAGGGGCATTCCACCGTCATAGCGCCGCCGATCAGCTTGACATTCTTGCTGCTCAACGAGCCGCCGCACTGCTTACACTGGAAATTCTCCAGGCTGACGTCTCCGGATAGTTCCAACTCATAGGTTACCTTTTGCTCCGCGGGCGGCTTGCGGTTCACGTACCAGGCGATGGCCAGGCCGAATGCGACGGATATGACGCCAATGATCAGATTGCCAGCGCCAGTTTCCGGAGTGAACGCCGACCATATAAACAAGACGCCGAAGAAGATGAGAATTGCTGCAACAATGTTCCCGACTGTTTTCATGGCAACTCCTGCGGTTAGTTTAGCACCGTTTTTTGTTTAGGTAATTTGCTTTTTTGCTGGAGGAGTCAAGAAATTTGTCTGAGCAATCCCGGATATGTTTTGTGAGGAGTCCAGGCTTTAGTCGGTTTTTACCAATGCCGGCCGGACTCCGAAATCTACTTGAGTGCCTGATAGAGAGCGTTTTTTACAGCATTGGGTAGTTTGATTCTCGCCTGCGCGTTCAGCCATAGGCTGATTTGGTGCGAGCCGGGAATGGTTAACAAAACCAATCCGGTGAGACGTTCATAATGTTTGAAGAAATCTGCGGGATTCAGGAACCGATGGCGTGTGTAAAACTGCTGATCGCGGCTTTCTGCCCTGGACTTGATCCAGGCTAGGTGGGTGGCAAGGTCCAGGGATATAGGAATCGCCGCGGTCGAGGCGATGAACAACAGGTTAGGTACATTAGCTGGAAGTTGGCGGAGTTTGCTGCATAAGACGTCCACCCACCGAAGGTCGATAAGCATTTCATCGATTGGGGTGGCAGCCAATTTGCGGATGTGGGTGACTTCGATATTGAAAGTGAAATTGGTCCGGAAGGTAATTGCGAAATCCGGGCCGCGTGTTTTGCCAGCCGAGTACGGCTCGTAGGCAGTCTCGAAGCGGCGGTCATGCAATAGCCAATAGGGGATCTGCAATTCGTACAGTAAATCAGCCGTAGCACCGGGATCGCGGGTCACGCGCAGTTTTTTTCGTATCTTGTCCTTGTACTTATCGACAAAAGCGGAGTAACGCGGAGAGGTCGCTATCCATTTGGTCAGCTGGGTCTTGGCGGAACTGTGCGAGCCAAACAGATAGCCAATCAGCTCGGTTTGAGATTTTGTCAAAACCGATTTTGTGTTTTCACCTGCCATTGTACGATCAGTCTAGCCTGCGAATTGCAGGATGCAGCAGACCCAGTCCTGTTAGCAATACAGTGCCTAGACCGCCGATGAGAAAGACGGTCGGTGCGCCGACCAGTTCGGTCAGCCAGCCAGACAAAGCGAATCCAATGGGTAGCAGGACGAAGGAGCCCAGGGCGTCGATGGAAAACACGCGGCCAAGCAGAGGTCCGGGCACCACCTCTTGTAGAGTGTTGGCCCAAATCAGCGCGAATACAGATGAGGCCAAACCAAAAATGAACATTGAGGCGATAAGGATTGGAATTGGAAGCGTGAAGGCAAATGGCAGCAACAATATGCCTTGCAGCATGACAGCAAAGTAGCCCAATAAACCGCGTCTATGGAGCCGCACGAATTGGCCCAACAAAAGCATGCCGATAACGAACCCCAGGGAGGTCGCAGACCCAAGCCAACCCAGCAGATCTACGCCGGCGCCAAGATCGTCGCTGATCAGGAAGGGCATGGCTACGGCTCGTGGGCCGGCTTCGGTAACGTTGATGAATCCAAAGAGCAAAATGGAAATCCAGATCCAGGGGACGGTAAGGACAAAATTGAAGCCCTCGCGCAGGTCTCTAAACCCTTGTTTTATTCCCTGGGATATGGGTGCTCGCGGTTTGACGATTTCAGTTTCATTAGAAGACCTTTGCGCCTTTTCAAAATTTGACCGGAGAATGGGAAGCATAAAGGCTGCTGAGATGAAAAATGTTAATGCATCCAATCCGAACGCTATAGATGTACCACCAACCGCGACCAGGGCTGCGCCGAGTGCGGGACCAATGATTCCCGTGACCCGTTGGCTGAGCCCGTTCAATGAATTGGCGCTTACTAATTGATCTTGAGATGCGATGGTTGGGATCAACGCTTGGTAGGCGGGGAAGAAAAACGCCTCGACAAAACCGAAGATCAAACTGGCGAGGTAGACATGCCAAAGCTCCAGAATATCTAGCCAGGAGAAAACAGCGACAAAGGTAACTGCCAACCCGCTAAGGATGTCTGAGGTGATCAAGACGCGGATGCGCGGAAGGCGGTCCACTACGACCCCGCCGATCAGCAGGAATAGAAGCATCGGGACCTGAGAGAAGACGAGGACCGTGCCCATCGCCACCGCTGAGTCGGTTTCCTCGAGCACCCACCAGGCGAGCGCAATGCGATACAGGTTATCGCCCAGGCGTGAGATGGTTTGTCCCGCCCACACCAGGGCAAAGGTTCGATTTTTCAGGGCCCTCAGGGCATTCATATCGGCGTAAGTGTGGTTGACAGATTTTTAATAATCTCCACGAAGGCACGGAGGCACACAAGTGTTTCTAATTTCTCCGTGTCTCTGTGGCGGAGCCTCTCTGAGCGAGGGCGGTTTGATTTTTTAGTAATCTTCCTCGATGTGCTTAAGAGCCCGGGCAAAGGGTTCCGGTGTCAGATTCCAGTGACCGACAAAGGGGTTGTCGAGATCTTCGATGATTTGGAAAATCATTGCCTGCAGGAAACCAATGATGGAAACGGAGAGGATCGCATAATATAGATTTGAGAACGGCATAAAGATGAATGTCGCCAGGGCAAAGAAAGACGCAATGTAAATGAATGCCTTCAAGAGAACGGGCAGCCGGCTCAGGCTTTGGTTCAACCTTTCAGTTCTGAACTGGCCTAAGTCGCCGTAATGCTCCAGGATTTGTCCGAAAGCAATTGAGTCATGGTCGTCGTCCAATTCGATGTTTCGGATAATGTCGGCAATCTTCCTGAATGCCAGTCCGTGTTCCTTATTTCTCACTCCCGCCCCGAGTTTGCGGAAGTTGCCCCGGATGATGATATTTGCATATTCGGCAATTGCAGCTTTGATTTGGCCCGTCAACTTTTGATCCCTGAAGTAAAGGGTCAATCGATACAGTCGTTCCAGGCCTTGGGCTTCTTTGTCGATTAGTTCCGAGGTATGGTTGTATTCCGTCCAAACTTCGAACACGACAAATGCGGCCAGGATGCCATACAGCGTTCCGAAGACGCTAAGGAAAGCGCTTAGCCCACCGACGTCGGCGATGAACTGGTCGGTGTGCAAATAGGCTCGGGCGAGGTAACTTGCGCCTGCTGCGAGTGTGGCGAATAGCAAAGAGCGAATGATCACGTTTCTTAGCATCTCCGATAGGTGGCCAAGGGGAATGGCGAGATTTTACTACTGGAAAGCATTACCCTCCCTTGAGTAGAACGTTTCATGCATCATTCTCCCCCTCTCCAGCTTTTGCTTGAGAGGGGAGGGGGGTGAGGTGCAAAATACGTTATATTTCCTGAACTTATTCGCTAGATCATCCAGGAGCCGCCATGTCTTCGACTTCCCACTACATCCCAGGCCTTGAAGGAATCGTCGCCGCCCAGACTCGGCTGAGTAAGGTTGACGGCCTCGCAGGTGAGTTGGTCATCGGTGGCTTTAAGGTTGAAGACGTCGCGGACCGCGCCAGCTTTGAAGAGATGATCTACTTACTATGGTTCGATAAGCTTCCCAATCAAACCGAGTTGAAAGAATTCAGCGTCTCAGTCGCAGAACTTCGCGAACTGCCACCGGCCACCCTCGACTTGCTGGACTCGTATGCCGGCAAAGAACTGAACATGATGGACGCCTTGCGCGCAGCAGTGGGTACGCTTGGTTGGGACGCGCCTAAAGAGGGCTCGGATCTCTGGGTAGCTAAGCGACTGCTGGCAACGTTCCCGACCATCGTTGCAGCTGCCTGGCGGCTTTTCAATCGCAAAAAGGTGATCAATCCTGACCCCGTGTTGAGTCACGCGGCGAATTATCTGTATATGCTGGAGGGTGAAGCGCCCAACGCTGAGCGAGTCGGTGGGTTGGAAACCTACCTGAATACCGTCATAGACCACGGATTGAACGCGTCCACATTTGCGGCGCGCGTCATTGTGTCTACCGCATCAGATTTTGTGTCCGCCATTGTTGGCGCCGTTGGCGCGCTAAAGGGTCCCCTGCATGGCGGGGCGCCGGGTCCGGCGCTGGATATGGTTTTCGAGATCGGCGAAGCCGGCAAGGCAGAGGCGGTCTTGCGCAAAAAGCTGGAAGCCGGCGAGCGCTTGATGGGCTTCGGCCACCGCGTGTACAAAGTGCGCGACCCGCGCGCAGACGTGCTGGCCAAAGCCGCCGAAGAGTTCTATACGTCCGCGGGAGATATGAAGCTGTATAACCTGGCGCTCGACGTGGCGAAGGTTGCTCTGCGTGTTTTGGAAGAGCACAAGCCGGGGCGCAACCTGCAAACTAATGTCGAGTTCTATACCGCGT
>DATDRZ010000028.1:0-4547 GCA_035291465.1 Anaerolineales bacterium | reverse complement strand
GCATATGGTTTTGACGTCGTCAAATGAACCTGTGTTCACGTTGCCCGCCTGAGCGCAAACGATCGTCATCTCGTCAAGCTCAGGCAACTCAGGCGTGATCATCCTCCCTTGATTATCTACAGGTACCTTGTGCACGCGCTCGCGCCCAAACCCGATCAGCGCCAACGCTTTGCGCATACTGGCGTGGTATTCAGCGCCAACAACGACCTTGATTTCCGGGGCGCCGTACAGTCCTTGGTCTTCGACATTCCACCCCCTTCGCTCAAGCAGGGCATGTCGCGCGGCTGCCAGCCCGGTAAAGTTCGCCATCGTGGCGCCAGTGACAAAGCCAACCGCGGTCCCCGGCGCCAGCCCAAGCAGATCGATCAGCCAGGCTTCACCGATCTCTTCGAGACGCGCTCCCACTGGAGAAGCCACGTAAAGTCCCGCGTTCTGGTCCCAGGCGCCCGCCAGCCAGTTGGCTGCCAGCGCCGCTGGCAGCGATCCGCCGATCACAAATCCGAAAAAGCGCTGCCCCGCCGACGCCACAGTCGCCGGAGAACCGAATTTGTCGAGCAGGCGCAGGACCTCTGTGGGCTCAAGTCCCTCGTCGGGCAAAGCAACATTGAGCCCTTCCAACCCCCTGATGGCCTCAGACGGCGGGAATACAGGGCGCTCGTTCAGCCCCTTTAAATAGCGAGCCGACCTTTCAGCGGCGTCTTGAAGTAATGGGTTCATGGATTCTCCGGTTAAGTTGGGCGAATGTTTAGCTGCAAATCGTAAATCAGAAACCTGTCCCGAGCGAGCCCCTTTCAGCGGCGACGAGGGGTCAGCAATCATAAATCAAAAATGCTTTTGCCTCTTATAATCTCTACATGCCCGCAAACCTTGCTCCTCAGCCCATCTCCGCCTCGCGCGTCACCATCTCCCAGCTCATGAATCCCACCGAAGCCAATCTGATGGGCAACGTGCATGGCGGTCACATCATGAAGCTGGCGGATGAAGCCGGCGCACTGGCGGCAATCCGCCATTCCCGCCAGCGTGTGGTGACCGTGGCCGTGGACCGCCTCACGTTCCAGCACCCAATTCGCATCGGCGACCTGGTTACTTTTTCCGCCGAGGTAAGCTACGTCGGCAACACTTCGATGGAAACCGAAGTCAGCGTGGTTGCCGAAAATCCGAAGACAGGTGAACAGTGGCACACCAACACCGCTTACCTGGTCTATGTCGCGCTAGACGACAATGGAAAGCCCACTCGTGTGCCTCCCTTGCTGCCCGAAACCGACGCTGAGCGCCGGCGCATGGAGCAGGGAGCCGCCAGGCAAGCCTACCGTCTCGAACAGGCGAAGATGTCTATACCCCAGATAGGAAGGGAATCATGAAACGTCTCATCATCTTTCTTATAGCCTTCTTCCTCGTCGCGTGTCAGGCGCAGCCAAGCCTCGGTCCGTACACAAATGTAGGACCTGCCGAACTTAATTCGATGCTGGCATCCAAGGATTTTGTTTTTGTCAATGTCCACATCCCGTATGAAGGCGATATAGCTGGCACAGACCTATCGATCCCCTATGATCAAATTACGGAACCCGATAATCTTGCATTGCTGCCCGCCGACAAAGGCGCCCAAATCGTCCTGTATTGCCGCAGTGGCCGGATGAGCGAGATCGCCGCCAACGCGTTGGTTGGGCTTGGCTACACAAATGTCTGGAACCTCGACGGCGGCATGATCGAATGGGAACGCCAGGGCTTCGAGATCGTTGGAAGGTGAACACGCTGTCTGGCGTCCGCAAATCTCAAATCGAAAATCATAAATCTCAGATCAACAATGCCTTTTAAACCGCTTCGAGTAATTGCCGGCACTGCTCGCGGGCTTCGCCTGCTCTCCGTTCCCGGTGATAGGACTCGCCCCATAACCGACCGCGCCAAGGAATCGTTATTCAACATCTTGCGCCCCACTCTGAAAGGCGCGGCATTTCTCGATCTCTTCGCCGGCACCGGCGCAGTTGGCATCGAAGCGCTTAGCCAGGGCGCCGGCTTCGTGCGCTTCCTCGATAACCAGCGTGCGGCAATAGACGCGATCAACGCCAATCTGGTAACAACGAAATTGGGAAGTGGCGCCCAGGTGTTGCAGGGCGACTCGTTTTCACACTTGAGCGGCCGCCCTGATCGCGCCTTTGACTACATCTTCATTGCTCCGCCGCAATACCATGAGCTTTGGAAGCGGGCACTGGCAGCTCTGGACGCGCACTCCGATTGGCTTGTGGAAGATGGCTGGGCCATAGCCCAAATCGATCCGACCGAATATGAAAAACTCGATTTTCAAAACCTGGAAGAATTCGATCAGCGCAAATACGGGAATGTGCTCTTAGTGTTTTACGAAAGGAAGCCGTCCGAATAGCTGAACCATTTTCGCTTATACTGATTTGACCAATTTCGCCAACTGTGGCACCTGGAGAACTATGGACCTCGCAAAAACTCGCCCCAGTGAAGCGATCGCCAGACCGAATCTAACTTACCTTGCGTTTCTAGTCGTTGTAGTGATTGGCGGCAGCAATGCAGTTGCCGTTCGCTTCAGCAATATGGAGCTGCCGCCTTTCTGGGGCGCAGCGTTTCGTTTTGGCGCCGCTTCCCTTCTGTTCTGGGCTGTGGTCTGGCTGCAAAGGATTCCCCTTCCAAAAGGCCGGGCGCTGGCGGGAGTCGTGATCTATGGCGTGCTTACAATCGGCGTTTCGTATGCTCTGCTGTATTGGGCCTTGCTCTCGGTCCAGGCCAGCCTGCTAATGGTGTTGATGTCGTTGGGCCCTCTGCTCACCTTTTTCTTCGCGTGGGGTCATGGCCAGGAAAAATTCCGTTGGCAAGGCTTGATCGGGGCTTTGGTGGCATTTAGCGGCATTATCCTGGGCGTGGGCGGCGAGTTCGGCGCGTCAGTTCCCTTGCTGCCATTGGCGGCCATTCTGGTCGCGGCGGCCTCCATTGCTGAGGGCACGGTGTTGTTCAAGTCCTTTCCCCGCAGCCATCCCCTGGTGGTGAACGCCATTGCCCTCACCGTCGGTACGGTAATCCTTTTTTTGATCTCTTTGATTGCGGGTGAAACTCGAGCGCTGCCAACTGCCGCTCCCACTTGGATCGCTTTCGTTTACTTGGTGTTCGCCGGCTCCGGGCTTTTGTTTTATCTGTATTTATATGTGCTGGAGCGTTGGACAGCTTCAGCAACTTCTTACACTTTCTTACTTTTCCCGGTTGCCACCATAATTATGGCGTCCTGGCTGGCTGGCGAAATCATTTCGCCGCGCTTTCTGCTGGGGACTGCGGTCGTGCTTGTTGGAGTTTGGGCGGGCGCCATTGCCCGGCCCGTGGAAAAATAGAAATTAATGGTGTTACCAACCCGAGTAAGTACTGGGAATATCCTGCCTAACCTCTAAAAGCACCGCTCGCACGACCACGCGCTCCTTGTATTCGCCTCCCAGCGGGTCATAATCCGTACAGGTGATCAAGGTCAGCCAGGTATATTCGTCGTGCTCCAGGACGGATAAGTCATCCGGCTGCACATACAAAACCTCCCTGACTTCGTAAATATATTGGAATCCCCAACCATGGATGATGACCTTATCTCCCCATCGCAGATCTTCTAGTTGGGCGAATGGGCCGGGTAGTCCATTGGCTAACGTCGTATGGGCGGCAATACCGGTATTGCCCTCCCAGGTCGGGAAGGTTGTGTTTTCCATGTATCCTGCATCATCCCACAACCAGGTCACATCCCAACCCTCGGAAGTGAGCGGGACTCCGACAATATCCATGGAAACGTCCAATTTTGGAATCTCCAGCCACAGGTCACCCAGTTCCTTGTATTGACCGCGTTTCGGAAGGGATTTGCTGAAACGATCCGCGGGAGAGAAGCCCGTTGCTGGCAACTGGCTTCCGTTGATTGTGAGGAGGGCGCGGTCAGTGTTGTTATTCGGATCGTCGTCCACATCCGCGTTCACTCGAACCCTGTTGTAGCCGCCAGGGGCTTGACCCAGGCTGTTCACCACGGTTTCCACAGTGATCACATAAAGGTCGGACGGGGTCAATGTTCCGATGTCCACAATCAGCGTGTTTCCGATAATGCTGACCGTGGGTCCAGCGGGCACAACGGTCACGCTCACGATATCCAGGAAGGCCGGCTTTGTATCCCTCACTACCACGTTTGTGGCGTTTTGGATTCCGTTGTTGAACACGCGGATCGTGAATACAACGATTTCTCCGACCTCGGCGTGTTCCGGACTGCCAGCCTTGGTTACCGCCGGATCTACGATGATCGCTTCCACAGTTCCAGTGGCCGTTGGCGTCGATGATGGATCCAATGTTCCGGTTGGCGTTTCGGTTGGGGTCTCTGTTTCGGTAGCCGTCTGAGTGGCGGTAGCCGTTTCGGTTTCCGTGGGCGTATCGGTTGAAGTAGGTGTGTAGGTCGGCGTATCGCTCGGCGTTGCTGTATCGGTGAAGGTCGGCGTATAGGTCGGCGTGTTGCTCGGGGTGAGCGTATCCGTCGGAGTATCCGTCGCGGTCGGTGTGTTGCTCGGGGTCAGCGT
>DATDRZ010000027.1:0-9829 GCA_035291465.1 Anaerolineales bacterium | reverse complement strand
CGCAACTGAACCGCCAGGGCAACGACATCGGCCCGCAATACCGCTCCATCATTCTGTACGCGGACGAAGAGCAGAAGAAAGCGGCAGAAGATTTCATCGCCGATCTTAACAAGGAAATTGGCGGCGGAATCGTCACGGAGGTGAAGCCGCTAACGGAATTCTTCGAAGCTGAGGAGTATCACCACAACTACTTCGACCGCAATCCCTATGCGGGCTACTGCCAGGTAATCATTTCGCCGAAGTTGGCGAAGTTGCGCACGGAGTACGCCAACCTGCTGGCTGGGCAGTGATTGCCAGTTGATATTTACCAATGAGGGGGAATAAGCTGATTGGGTGTAAAAACAAAGCCACTAGATAAACACCGCTAATCCCTCTTGCGCAGGGCAGTCAGGACTTCTACCAACTTAGGAATCTCATCGCGGTCCTTGAAATGAGCGAGGCGCTGATACAACTGCTCAGCGGCTTGGTGGAACCCGGGCGGCAGGTTTGCTGCCTCAAAGGTAGCGGCGATCTCGGCCATTTCGCTTGCGAAGCGCCAAGCTTTAGCGCTCACCCGGCGCGTACGGTTGTGAGCTTTCGCCACGAAACCCTCCTCATCCTCCGTCCACTTTTCCTCCAGGTGCCTGCGTACGTCTAGCGCCTCGGCGGCCGCCAGCGCCGCCGCCAACAAGGCCGTGCTTCCTTTGCTGTAGGCTGCGTAACACATCTTGAGCGCCGAAGCCTTGCCGATCTCCTCATCGATCACCTGAACTGCCAACGGCCCTGAGGTGAATAAGGTGGCTGCTTCCTGCGCCCTGGGACCGGAAAGGTATAGCGAGGTTCCAGGCTCCCAGGCCGGCCCGCCGATGATGCCGCCGTCCACGAAAGAACCTCCGGCGCCCTCAATAATGTCGGCCAATTGTCGGCTGCGAGCCGGGGCGATGGCGTTGGCGTCGATGTACAGTCCGTGGAAGCCGGCATCGGCAACCTGGCGCGCCACATCGTCTGCGGCGTGGGGTGGACATACGCTAATGATCACGGAACACTGGCGGCACAGGTTTGCAAGGGATGCGCCCGCAATTAATTCATGCTCTTCGGCGCGCCGGCGCGTCTGTGCGCTGCGATCGGCAGACAGCCAGTGAATGCTATGGCCGCTGAGCTGCAGATTGGCGGCGATCGAGATGCCCATTTGGCCGGGATGGAGGATGGCGATATTCTGCGCGGTTATATGCATCTTTTTCTGGACGCTCCGCGTCCATCATTGCGACGCCGAGAGTTGAACGAGAAACTAATAACCATAAACGAGAAACGCAATCAGACTTAAGGACGACAGAAGAATGTTGCGCAGGATTTTTCTCTTATCGACATTTTTGTCACTCTGAGCCGCCAGACGCGAGGCGTCTGGCGACGCGAAGAGTCGCGGTAGTGCCTGCAAAGAATCAAGCAAGTGACGAAGCCAGTTGTCTAAGAAATCTCGCATCAGACAAGTGTGTCTCATAAATCGATTCTATGGCGATTCTTCGCGCCGCTCAGGCAAGGAACTTGCCTGAGCGGGCTCAGAATGACAAGACTGGAAGGTGATCGCTAGTAATCCCGCCTGGCCCAGCCGGCGGTGGGCTCTTGCTCCCAGGGGTAGACGATATAGGCGTCGGTGCTGGCGGCAAAATAATCAGGCCGCGCGTTGCCGAACAGATTGCGATGCGGGTTGAAGTGCAATACGCTGGTGAACGGTATGCCACCGGCCGCCGATACCCGCGTCCTCACTGCGGTGCTCGTGCGCCCCGACCCCCAAACATCATCCACCACCAAGATGCGCCTGGCGCGCAGCAAATCCTCTTCCGGGAATTGGAGGAACTGCGGCCAGACCAGCATGTTCTCGACGCGGCTCTCCAGCGTGGCGGGGAAATTCACCGCTGCGGTAAGGATTTCGCGCAGCCCCATGCGCTCGGCCAGCATGCCACCGGGGATGATGCCGCCGCGGGTAATGACCAGCATGGAATGGAATTCGTGCTCGAATTGCTGGATCAGGTGGTCTATGAGCCGCTGGACTTCCTCCCAGCTGACGAGTTCGCGCCGCACAGAATTGGATCTCCTCTTCCAAATGCAGTTCGGTAGGGGCGGGGTTTCCCCGCCTTAACTATGAGGGCGAGGTGATCCCTCGTTGCCGCCAAGAGCAGCTCGCTCGGGACAGGCTCTCGCCCCTACTACCGGTAAATGAATTGTATAACAGGTGGACAGCGGTTTACAACAACGACGGCGGATTGACCTCCACGCGCCAACCAATAAGCTTGGCTCCACGGATGAGAGATGCCGGGTCCGGGCCACGCAAGAGGATCTGCCAGCGAAATTGGCGGTTGAGGCGGGGGTAGAAACAGGGCACGGGTCCAATGATTTCCGTGGCGCTTCGCTCGCCAGATTCGAGCAAGCGCTCGATGCGCTGCGCCATCCCTCTCGCATCCGCCTCTGCTTTTCTACCGTCCGGGTGGCGGTATTCCAGGCGGACCAGTTGGGCAAAGGGCGGGTAGCGCAGTTGGCGCCTCAGGGCCGCTTCATGCTCATAGAAGGCGGCGTAGTTGTGTTTAGCCGCCGCTTGAATGGCGTAATGCTCGGGCTGGAAGGTCTGCAGCACCACCTTGCCGCCCAGCGGGCTGCGCCCGGCGCGGCCGGCCACCTGCATCAGCACCTGGAAGACGCGCTCGGCGGCGCGGTAATCGGGCAAATTCAGGCCTACATCGGCCAGCACCACGCCTACCAGCGTGACCAATGGAAGGTCGAGACCCTTTGCCAGCATCTGGGTGCCGATCAGGAAATCGGCGCCCTGCTGGCTGAATTGCTGCAGGATGCGCTCGTGGGCGCCCTTGGTGCGCGTGCTGGAACGATCCCAGCGCAGGGTGCGTGCGCCGGGCAAGAGTTTGTGGACTTCAGCTTCGACCGTTTCGGTGCCAGTGCCATAATAGCGGATCTGGGTGCTACCGCAATTGGGGCAGGTCTTGGGCATCAAGCGCGTGTATCCACAGTGATGACAGATCAATTTGCCGCTGGTTGACTTAAAGTTTCGATGTTCCAGATGCTGGGTTAGCGGATTGTCGCAGTTCGGGCAGCGCAAAACGGTTCCGCAATCGCGGCAGAAGACATAGGTGGCAGACCCACGGCGGTTGAGAAACAAGATGGCCTGTTGTCCGTCGTCGAGAACCTGGTGGAGTCCCGTTTGCAGCGAGCGGCTAAAGATGGATCGGTTGCCCTGCCGCAGTTCGCGTCGCATGTCCACAACTTCTACTGGCGGCAACTCGAGCGATAACGCATCGTCGTTGACCGGCTGGTATCGGAGATTCAAACCTTGCGAGGGGAAGGGGATTGCTTCGTCAGCCTTCGGCTTTCCCTCGTCGCTGCGAGCAGCTCGCTCGGGACGGGCTCTCGCAACTGCGGAAAGCGAAGCTTTCCTTGACCTTCGCAAGGTTATTTCCCGATGGGCGCGAGCCGTTTCGCGATGAGCCAGGATGCGCGCGGGCAGCTCGACAAGGTTCCAGTCGCCGCGCTGTGTTAGCGTGTAGCTGCCTACATCCGGTGTGGCCGAACCCAACAGGCAGGCAGCGCAGCACAATTGAGCGTAGGCCACAGTTGCATCCCGCGCGTGGTAGTGCGGCTCCTGACCAGCCTCATAGTAGCTGTCATCATGTTCTTCATCGATCACGATGAGTCCGATGTTGCTTAAGGGAGCGAATAGCGCCGAACGAGGGCCTACGATAACGGGCAGTTGACCGGCCCGGGCTCGGCGCCAGGTGTCATAACGTTCGCCATCGGAAAGTTCGGAATGAATGAGCCCCACTTTATTTGGGAAGCGGCCGACGAAGCGACGCGCGGTTTGAGGAGTCAGTGCGATCTCTGGAACGAGTACGATCGCTTGGCGTGCCTGCGCAAGCGTTTTGGCAACAGCCTGCAAATAGATTTCCGTCTTACCCGAGCCGGTGACGCCGTGAAGCAAGACTGGGGCCGGTGGTTCACCCTGCTGCGCCAGCGTTAATGCTTTGTGAGCTGCGTCCCAGGCATGCTCCTGGTCGGGAGTCATCTTAGGCGCGATGTTGGGATCGTAGGGCAGATCGGCCAGAGGGTCGCGCAGGGTTTCACGGTCACCAAGGCGAACCAGCCCAAGTTCTTCCAGCGCGTAAACATCCTGCAGCCTGCCGCCGCTCTCCGCGTACAGCCATTCGGCGTCAACGGGTCCCGCTTCCCTCTGCAGGGCCTGCAAGATTTTTGTGCGACGCCCTTGTGTCGCGGAAATTCGGCTTAGCTTCATTTCCGATTCAAGCGGCGCGATCAATTCCACCGTGCGCACCTTTTTCGCCTTCACCGAAGGCAACGGGGGCAGCGGTGTAGTTTTCACCAGGCCGCGATGGACCAAGCCGCGCAATGACGCCCGCCAGTTGCGGCGTGGCAACGCATGATTCAGTTGCCCGCCGCGCAGCGGCCCGCGCTCCTGAAGCACTTTCATCACGCGGTTTTGCGCGGCAGTGATCTCCCCCGTTAATCTCTCACCCTCAGGCGTGAGTTGGTAGAGCACGTCTGCCAGTTGGCCGAGCCCCGGCGGCAGCATCAGGCTTACGCAAGCCGCTATCGGCGCCAGGCAACTGTGTGCGAGATGCCAGGCAAGCTGCAATTGAAGAGGAGTCAGGACAGGTTCCTCATCCAGCAGCATGTCCACCGCTTTGGTCTCAGGGACTTCGGGTTCGGCTACATGGCTAAGTACAACACCCTGGACCAGGCGCGGCCCAAAAGGAACGAGCACCAAATGACCCGGTTTTAGCCGACCTTCTAAATCAGGCGGACAGTGGTAGTGAAAAACCCCGGACACGCGGGGTACGTTCACGGCGATTTGGACGAATTCAAGCATATGTCAATCAACGGTAATACTCGTCCAATGACCACTTAAGTGGATTGTTTTGAATGTAGACTCGGTGTTGGTTCAAATCGTCATCGTTACGGACGATATGTTCATGATAACTGCGTTGCCATGAAAATTTCTCCACGAGTCTCAGGTTTTTGTTTACTTCGCGAGCCGAGAAAGACTTGAATGCCCTTACGATTTCAGGCAGGGCAAGGCTGTGTGCTTTCGTAGGGGAGGGTCTAAGACCCTCCCTATCAGATCGGGCGGGTCTTAGACCCGCCCCTACGGCATCAGGCGGTGGTGATGAGCCAAGAATCCATATGATCCCATGGACATGGTTTGGCATCACGATAAATTCGTCGAGTTCGATGGTCGTGTAGTATCCGGGCAGGTTGTGCCAGACTTCCCTGACTATTTCGCCGACTTTGGCAAGGATAATTTCCTCGCCAACTATTTTTCCAAGAATGGGTTTTTTATTGTTCACACAAATTGTGACGAAGTAAGCCCCTGGGGTTGTGTAGTCATATTCTCGTAATCGCAGCGTCTTGCGCCTCTGCGATTGGGCAGGTATATGACTGACGGCCGCGGTGGATTGCTCGGACATTGCTATTCGGCGGGAATGTAGCCGAAAAAGAGCTGGTCTTCGAGCGCCAGGAAAATGGATTGCTGAGGCGAAATGGCGAAGGCGGTGATGATCCCTTCCGGCAATTCGGTGACCGCGCGGAATTGTCTCTGCAACTGGAGATTCAGATTGAATTGGTACACCGCTCGAGCGACAGGATCCAGCATGAAGAGCGATTCCAGCGGAGCCTGGGTAAGCTGAATTTGCGAGAAATGGGCATCGGCGAGGATGGCGGCATCCCGGCGGCCGGGGCGGCTGTCCCCATAGGTTGCCGGATCGTTGCAGGCGGTGGGGTTGTCCACATCATCGCTGAATTCGCAGATGGCCGTGTGCCCATCCTGGTGGATCAAGAATAAGGTATCTGCTTGCACATCTAAATCCAGCATTTGCTTCAGGTTGGGGACTTCGGCGCCGAAGAAGAAATGCGGCTCTGCGCCGGCGAAACTGTAATCTTCGCCTTCAAAAATCCATACCGCGTTAGTCAGCGGGTCCAGCATATATAAGTTGCCGAACTCGATAGTGATGGCAGACGGGCTGCCCCACAGGCTGTCCGGCGGCTCCAGCACCTGATGGGTTGGGCGTGCGTTTTTCGCGCAATAAATGATGTTGCCGTTGTTATCGACGGCCGCCAGCACCCAGTCGTTGGGCGCGTCCCTTGGCAGCAGCGCCAGGTCGACGAGTTTGGAGACGATGAACTCTCCATATTGGCCGGGTTCGCAGTGGAAATCTTCGTCCAATTGATAACCACCCGGTCCGGCGTTACCCGTGGCGAACGCGTGCAGAATGCTGCCATCGGTTTCGTTGAGCAGATACACATCGCCCGTGCTGCTGGCGGCCAGCCGTGTGATTTTCGCATCATTGGGCAGCGGAGTCAGGAGTGCCTGGGCGAATTGGACGCGTTTGATGAAGTCCAAATCATCCAACCCTTTTTGCGCTCCTGCCAGCAGGGCAGCCGCGGTTCGATCGTCCGCCTCGTAGTTAACCGCGCGCTGCGCATAGAAAACCGCGATCTTCCAGGCTTCCCTTATTGCTTCCGGCTCCTGGGCCGCGGCGGCTACGGCCGCCGCACTCTGGGCGCGCTCGAGGTAAGTCGCGTACAGCTGCTCCCGGCCGAATTGCAGGTAAACCACAGATACCAACACCACCACCGCCAGAGGAACCAGCAGGGCGATTAAGCCCATGGTACGCGGCGGTAGATTGAAGATGGGTTCTTCGGGCAAAAGGCGAAGCAGTAAAGTTCGCAAAGGCGGCAAGAAACGGTTTGTGATTTGGCCGGCGCGCGCTGAAATGCGCTCCCAGCTTTCGGAAAGAACTGTGGGTCGACTGGATACGGGGATTGGACCCGTCTCGCCCAACGCATCGGACGCTTCTGAAGTGGTGGATTCCCAACCGGCTGTTGAGGCGGCCTGCTCACTGGCCGGCGGCTCGCCCGTTTCCGCCTCCGCCGTGGGTACCTCCACGGCTTCCCAGTTTCTTGGGGCACCTGCAGCGGTTGGCGACAGCCGACTGGCCCGATTGGCAACCGGCGCACTGGTTGCCAACTCCTGCCCGGAGATCAGGCGCAAGCCTTCGCCGGGTCGGGCTGCCAGCAAAACGGCTTGCAGATCGGCCCCGGCTTCACCTAAGAAGCGGCGGCGTAAAGTCTCCAACTTTTGGCCGCGCACTCCTTGGAATGTTGTTTCATCCCACCCACCGGGCAGCTCTGGCAACAGCAGCAAGAAATCCCCTTCGGTGAGATCGAACTGATAAAAGCGTATGTCGGTGGTTTGGCTTAACCCGAGTCCGCGGCCGGCGGTTTGCGGATCGAAATAATGCTGGATATCGTCTCCCAGCAAGAACGCCTGCACGGGCCCGCACTGCGCCAGAGTAACGCGTCGTTCACCAAGCGTGACTATGCTGAGCAAGGCGGGTGCCAGCGCCCCCTTTTGCATTTGATTGCGCTGCAGAAGATACGCGTTCAGCCGCTCGGCTTGCTCGCGCAGCGCCGAGGTCAGCGCGCCCGGTGTGCGGAAATAGCCGGATGCCATATCTTGCAGCAGGCTGCGCTGTTGTTCGGGGCTCAGCCCGCTATCTTCGGCCACGGTCAGTTGCAGCACCAGGCGGTCACCGCCGCGCCCGCGCGCCGCGCGCCGCGGTTTTTCCGTGGCCAACAAGCCGGGCAGGGTTGATTGGTCCTGCCCATCACGTCGGTGCAAAGGCAGCACGGTCAGTTCAAATTGATCTGGCATGGGGTGACGGGGATTGCTTCGTCCGCCTTCGGCCTCCTCGCAACTGCGGGCAGCGAAGCTGCCCTTGATTATACTGGTAAAATCTTTGATGACTTCCCTCGTGCCCGTTTCCCCTTCATCACAATTTAAGAACATCACCGCAGACATTATGCAGATCGAAATCATTCGCAACGTGGCTGAATGGGCTGCGCTGGCCAGGGAGTGGAACGCGCTCCTCGAAGGCAGCCACCTGCGCGTTCCGTTCTTGACTTACGAATTCCAACGCGCCTGGTGGGACCACCTGGGCGGTGGAGAGTGGGACAACGCTGAATTGAACATCCTGGTGGGCCGCGACGCGGATGGAAAAGCCATCGGCATCGCCCCGCTTTTCCGCGTCAAAAATGACGAAGGCGAGTGGGTTTTGCATTTCATCGGTACGCACGAGATCTCCGACTTCCTCGATTTTATCGTCCGCCCCCAAAACCACGCGATGTTTCTGCAAGCCGTAATCGAAGCCCTCTCCTCCGATACAAGTTGGAATCGCCTGGACCTGTTCAACCTTTTGGACACGTCGCAGACCACGGAGGTGTTGAGTTCGCTGACCGTGGAAACGGATTGGGATTTCAAAGTGGAAACCTTGCAATCTAGCCCGTACATCCCTGTGCCTTCTACGTTCGACAATTACATTGCCAGCCTGGACAGCAAGCAGGCGCATGAGCTGCGCCGAAAGATGCGCCGCGCGGCCAAGAATCCCGTGACGATTTCGACCGAAATCGTCAGGGATCAAAAACTGCTGGAAGACGCACTCCAAGATTTTTTCCGCCTCATGTGCCAGGAGGCGGACAAAGACCGCTTCCTCACTCAATCAATGCGGGCTCAGATGCAAGCCCTTGCGCAGGCTGGATCCGAAGCCGGCTGGCTGCAGCTGTTCTTTTTGAAGGCAGGCAATAAGCGCATCGCAGGTTATCTGAATTTCGATTTCGACTCTTGCGTTTGGGCTTACAACGCTGGCTTCGACAACGACTATGCTGAGCTCTCTCCCGGTTGGCTGATCATGGCCGAGATGATGCGCTGGTGCATCGATCACGGTCGCAAGATTTTCGATTTCATGCGCGGCGGTGAGGAATATAAATATCGTTTTGGGGGAACGGATCGCTTTGTGCAGCGCGTAACGATAACGCGTTTTTCTTGATTCTTAGGAAGCTATTAATCAGTTAATCCGCGGATTAACTGATTGTCTTCCCTCCCACCACTTTAGGACTCTCAGCGCCCGCAAAGTGTTCCAGCGGCTGGGCTTGCTCGCCTGTTCCATTTGAAACCAGACGCTCGCGGCTGTGCCCACGCTGTATTCCGGCCAGCGCCCACTATCGTCGCGCCGGCTCAGCAGCAGATCGATCGGATCCTGCAGCCGTTTGTCCCTAGGCGCCCGCGCCGCCTGGAAATGATCCAGGGCGCTCAAAAAGTTGTATCGCCAAGTTGGCTGCGCAGGGAAACGCGTAAAGCTGGAACTGACAATGTTCCCGGTTCTGTGTGACCGGTAAAGCCGATGTTGCACCAGGAACTCGCGCCCCTTGGCAAGGGCTTCCTTGATCGGCAGCTTGTTCTTGGGTCGATACTCTTGGTACTCGCGAAGTCCCTCCAACGCCAATAAGGTCGTGTTGAATGAAGCATGCGTAGCCCCGCGATAAGGATATTGGCAGTTCCAACCATGGTCCTTCATTTGATGCTCGATGAGATGCTCTGCGATCAGATCAATGCGCTCATCTCCCAGTTGAAAAAAGCTGAACATCGCCAGCGCCATGCCTGTCTCACAAGTCTCGCCGTGACCGCGTGGCTTCGGTGCAGGTTTGCCAGCTTTGACCCTTCTTCGCCGGGCGCCTTCGCCTCCAAAGTCAATTCCATGGTCAGGGCGAAAGCCTTCCTCCATCAAGATGCGGCAAGCTTTCATTGCCTGGGGGTGACGCGCAGGCAGACCAATGAAGCGCAATGTCCATAACGTGTAAAAGGTGGACTTCCACTTGGGCGAGTAGAGGCCATTGCCCCACACCCCCTCTTTGTCTTGCTTGGCCAAATAGCGCGCACCCCATCCACGGGTGGCTACCTTGGCGCGCTCCTTTTTGTAAACGGCCGGCTTTTCAT
>DATDRZ010000026.1:0-11794 GCA_035291465.1 Anaerolineales bacterium | reverse complement strand
TCGCCTGCCACAAAAACCAGCTCATACTGCCCCGATACCCAG
Source organism: Anaerolineales bacterium (assembly GCA_035291465.1). Lineage (GTDB taxonomy): Bacteria > Chloroflexota > Anaerolineae > Anaerolineales > UBA11579 > JAMCZK01. The sequence continues at coordinate 11,752 of DATDRZ010000026.1, read as the reverse complement.
TTGCAGGTGCCTACATTCTGCAGGCGCCAGGTCTTGGCCATGGCCTGGCCGGGATCTACGCGGGTGCCGTCTGGATAGGACTCATCGTAAACATAGCGGGCGCCATAGCAAGCGGTCACCGTCGCATCGGGTGTAGGCGTTTCAGTCGGTTCCTCACCCTCGGGCGTTACCTCGCCATCGACCTGGGCCGTCAAAGTGGCCGCCAGCTCGGTCAGCTGTGCGCTCTCCGGCGTGGCCGTGGCGGCTACCGTACTCGTCGCCGACGGGGTCGCCGTTACGGCGCTTTGCACGGTGGCAGAGCCCAACAAGGCTTCCAGGGTCAATTGGATGCCGGCATCTTCGGTGTCTATTGCGGCTTGCGAGGCTGCCGCCGCAATTTCGGCATCGGAAGGAGCCACAGATCGGGTGCAGGCGGCTGAAAGCAAGGCCAAAAAGACCAGGCTTGCCAGCCAAGTTCTATGCGTAGGAGTAATGGTGAATTTCATGGACATGATGGAAAACTATACAAGATGCGTGCCAGCTCTGCAACAAAAACAGCTATTAGCTATTAGCTTTTAGCTAAGCGCGGAAGATAAGTTAGGGAGGCACCTGAGGCGGCCACTAATACAACCTCAGGAAACTCGATTTGAGCAGGCGTCGCTCAAGTATCGAAAACACGTTGACTGCTGCAACTTACCTCCTGTTTGTCCAGGCGCCGCTAAAACAAAAGCGGCTTCCCGTTTGAAGCCGCTCTTGTTTTGTTGGATAGCCGCGCGGAAGCTTATTCCTCGACCCAGATCACGAAGGTGAAGATCTTGTAACCGCCGCCGAAGTCGCGCACGTACAACGATTCGCGAGCGTTGGAGCTGACCACGGCGCCCCAATTTTCCTGGGCGTGCACATCGGCATTGGCCCAACCAGCCGGAGCACCCGCTGGGACGGAGGCGCCGACGGTGGTGAAGCGGTCCTTGTGCCTGTAGATCTTGGCTAACTGATCATAGTCATGTTGGTTGGGATGCGTGCTTAGCGTGTCATCGTCGCTGACGTTGTGGTAATAATCCATGCAGGTGTTGAGCGATTCGCCGTTCTCGGACTGGTGGTCGAGTCCAAAGATGTGCCCAACCTCCTGGCATATGACATGCTGCATCTCAGCCGTGTTGTTGTATTGATAGGATGAGCTGCCGAAGTAGTAATCGTTATTCTTGACTACACCCTGGGCAATATGGGAACCCGTGGTGATCCAAATCTGCGCAAGCCCCAGCCAGCCGGTGTTTCCGTAGTCCGAACTGCAGACCTCAGCCCGGCCATAGGTAGGCGCGCAGGTTGATCCCGTGGTTCCACCCGCTACGATCGCGGTGTCCAATACAGTCGATTGACTCCAATCCGCGGAGGCAATGTCCAGCATGCCATCCCACAGGCCGGAGACATTATCTCCCAGCTTGATAGTGAAGGGGTTGCTGGTCCGCGCCCAATGGTAGTGACCCCACGAGTGGCTTGCCCCTGCGGAGATAGGCAAGGCCAGCAAGGCCACCAACGCCAGAGAAAGGGCGGCAATCAATAACAGTTTTTTCCTATTCATCGAACGAACTCTCCTTTTTGTTTTAACTGTGGCGAAAGAAGGCAAGGCATATGGCGAATGGCACCTCCACTTCACATTCAGGGACGAAGAAATACTTGGGCGAATTTCCTCTGTCAGTATAAACAGATAGGTAATGGAGTCAATAGTACTTCACTGGACAGAGGCGCATTTGAGCTTTACAACTTTGTTTAGGCGTCCAACCTTTGCGGACAGGTTGATCGCTCTTGCTGAGACAAAATGGCAGCAAGGAACCAAACCTGTCCCTACGGGTTTGCTGCATTGGGCCTTGGTTACTCGAATACCCAGTAGTCGAATGTAACTCCTGAAAACGGTATGGCGCCCAGATAACTTCGCACAACCACAAAGCCTGCCTGCCCTTCGTTGGTGATGAAACACATAAACAAGTCCGTTTGGAGCGCCAGGTCTCCGGGCTCGTAGCGGCCCTCCAAGCAATAGGTGCGGGTGGGCGCAGTTAAGGTGACGTAGCCCGAAACCTGCGCGTCGTTCATCTGGCGGAAAAGAGCGGGCTCCACCAGCCAAACGTCGCACTCGGTGTCAGGCGCCGTCACCTGCCCATCGTCGAAATTGAAGCACTCGCCGTTGTTGAGGATCACCCCCGTGTTGGAGGCAGGCAGCGGGTCTGGCGCCGTTTCCGCGGGCGGCGCTGCGGTGTCCGTGGGGAGGAGAAAGCCGGTGGCTTCGGGTTGCTCGGTCGGTTGGTTGCCGACGGCCGCAGCCGTTTCCAATTGGCTGATCTGCAACGTCTGGGCGACTGCAGTCTCAATGCTCGATTGGTTAAAAACGCAAGAGGCTAAAACGAAGGAAAATAAGAGGATTACCGCAAACAAGACAGGCGACTTCATCATCACACCTCCAAATTTTGCTTGCGGGAAATTCAGTATACTTGAAGTCAAACCGAGCGGCATCTGCCGCTCGGTTTTTGCATTAGCTACTCTTAGCACCGATTTATGGCCACTCGCACGGGTCGGGCAAAGAAGCCCCGTTCTTGGCAGCGCAGAATTCATAGCTGCCGGAGCTGAGGTTTCCAATAATTTGATTGGTGTTGCCCGACTTAATTCTCCAATCAAAGGTGCCGGAGCCGCCTCCCTGCAGGGTCCAGTTGCCATGCGCCTCTTGATGGGAATCATTCAAAGTTCCGGTAAACGTGTAGTTCAGCCCGCCAGGGTTCAATGTGAAAGAGCCGCTAATTGCGTCGCCGCTTTCCGAAAAGCTCCCGGTTCCGGTCCAGGTTGATCCGCTCATTACCTTGATGCTCCAAGTCGCCTCCCAAATATACACCTGCGAAGTGGGCGTATAAGTCGGCGTTGGCGGCTGGGTTGCCTGGGGTAAGTTATACCCAGAGAAATTTTGCTGGTTGGCATATTGCAGCCACAACCAGCACTCCCCCGACCCGTGAGGGTTCCTTACCACGGCGTAGTCGAAGCTGAATGTTTTGAGCACTTCCACCTGTTCGCCAACGTTGACAGTGGTGACCCAGTCGTAAAAGACGGCGGGGCCAGTGCGGCAGTTGGTATTTGTGGACACTGATACGTATGGGATCGAAGATGTGGATGTGAACGCCGGGGTTGGTGTGTCAGAAGGTAATGGAGTGTCGCTAGGCAAGCCCGGCTCGGGCGTCGCCGAAGCCGCTTGCCCTCCCCCGGCCGCGGCCGTTTGCAGTTGGGCGATCTGCAGCGTCTGGGCTATCCCTGTTTGAATGGCTGCCGCGGCGTCAGTACCGCCGCAGGCTTGCAGAAGCAACGCTGCCGCGGCGAAAACAAAAATCAGAGTCTTACGCATAACCATCTCTCCTCCGCACTGGCGCACAAATGGTTAGGCCAGTTATCGCCAGTATACAACAAAGATTAGGCGGAGAAGTTCTCCGCCTAAATGATTAGATGCAATTGAACTGCAAATTCTTCAGATGTTAGGCAATGTTTAAGGCGTGGGCGACGGAGTCCAGGTTGGTGATGGCGTGTAGGAAGGGGTAGGCGTTCGCGTTGGCGTCGAGGTCGGCGGCTGGGTGGCTACCGGCAGGTTGTAGCCGCTGAAATCCGTTTGATCCGCATAGCGCAGCCACAGCCAGCAGTCGCCGCTTCCGCCGAGCCGCTTCACCACGACATATTCAGGGAAGGCCGAAACCGCCACCACCTCAACTTTTTCTCCGATCAGGATGGTGGTGAGCAGTTTGTAATCAATGCGCGGGCCGCTGCGGCAGTGGGTATCCACGCTAACCGATACATAGGGAATTGAGGAGGTGGCGCTTGATTGAGGGGCCGGCGTACTGGTATCGGCCGCGGCGGTGTCTATGGCCGCCGGGGTGTCCGAAGCCGCCGCGGCGGTCTGCAGTTCGCTGATCTGCTGCGTTTGCGCAATGCCGGTGGCGATGGCGGCATCGCTGCTGCCACAGGCCGCCAACAGCAGCGAGCCAAGGGCAATGACAAAAAGGATGTGGCGAATGTTCATTTTCTCCTCCGAAGTTACCTATGTGGATCGGAATTGCTTATTTCTATTCCCGACACGATAACAAGTAATAATGCAGATAGAGTTAACAACTTAGAAAGTTGGGCCAAAAGGGAACCCAGACCTTCTCGTGAATCACAACGAATCCAGGTATCAATGCTCACACGCGTTTATTTGGACCGAGTGCTCCGCCACGGCCACAGGATGAGGGCCACGATCGCCATAACGACCCCAATGACAGCCCAGGTGGGATCGTTGTTCATGAAGCTCGGAATCGCAGTGAATAGCCCGGTGCCCTGGGCAAACCATCCAGCGCCCAACAGACCAATGATCACGGCCAGTATCTTGCGCCAGCGCATTCCGGGTCAGCCCGCTATACCTTCCCTTGCGGCGGAGGCGGCGAGGCTAAGGTTTCCCGTTCCACGCTGTCGCCCTTACGCAGACCGCCCGTTTTCTGAAACGCGGTGAGCTCGCGCTGGCGGCGGCCATAGCATTCGTTGCACTCCCAATTGCGGTGCGGGTCGCCGCCGTTGCCGGGCCGCTCGAATTCAGCTTCTGGCCTATATTTCTTGCAGGTATAGCATTGTCGCAAGATCACGCTGGAATAGCCAGGATTCTGTTTTGCGGCTTCCAGCTGGATGGGCAACGCGCGCTTCGGCAAACCCACAATACGGTACCAGCCATCCTGGCTGCGGCCAATGGTCTTAGTGCTCACCAAAGTCTTCCCCAGGGACCAATCGCCGTTGATACCGATCAATGTACGCGCTTCGTAATGGTCGTCTTCGAGACGATAGGCGTATGCGGTGCTGTCGCTGAGCCGGTAGACGCGGATGGCGCCTTCGGCAACTACTTTTTCTATTATTTCGTCAAATGTCATGGGTTTGTTCGTCCTTGCTTGGAGTTTGCGATCAAGCTCTCAGCCATCAGTGGTCAGGCGTCAGTTCTAGCTGTGGCTAGTAGCATTTTGCTTTTTTTCATTATAGCCGCTAGTCTCGCCTGCTAGTGAAGCTGCCTACTGGTTCAGTTCCTTGTAGTAATTGGTCATTCGGCCGCGCGACAGCAATTCGCCCGTTTCCTCCAGCAGCACATCCACCTCGTGAACGATGTGGGTGCGGCCGCGGCGCACGACGCGGGCGACGACGCGCACAGTACCTTCGGTAGCCGAGCGCAGATGTGAGGCGTTCACCTCAATGCCTACGGGCTGCACTTCGGTAAGGTCGACGCCATAGGCCGCATGGCTGCTGGCGGCTGTCTCTATAAGGAAGAGGGAGATACCGCCATGCAGGAGGCCGTAAGGCGTAAGCGTCTTTTCAGTGATGGGCAGGCGCAGCACCAAGTGCTCGTCGTCCACCTCGATCACTTCGCCGCCCAGCAAGCCAAAAGACGTGCTTGCATGCGCGGCGCGCGCCAGGCCGAGCCAGGTTTCCTTGTCGACGAATTTCCCTTTCATGCCGGCGATCTAGGATCGGTTTTGTTTTTCAATGCGCCTTTGCAGATAGGGAGAAAAATACCCGGCATAACGCTTTTGGAGTTCAGGCAGCTTCCAATCGCTGCCGGTAACCGTGTGCCGGCAGCGCGGCGAGCCGCACAGGCATTCAAAATCGTCGCGCGGGTCACCATCTACCATTGCATAATCAATAGTCACTTCTTCGCCCGGTTCGATGTCGCGCATGGCGCGGATGGCGATTTGCCCGTCCATGCCGGCATTGGGATCACAGGAGTGGTTGATGAAATCCCCGGGCCCCGGCTTGCTGGAAACCAAATAAAAATCTTCTTCGATCTGCGCGCTCTGTTTTTTCTGATGCTCACCTAGTTTTTCAAAGCGCTCGCGGTCCACGACATCCCCACCCCATAGAGCAATCAACTCGCCTTTATAGATCTTCTCGCGGGCAAACATGCCCCTGCCTTCGATGGTGTTGTCGTTATGAATTTCCGCTTTTGGAAACAGGTACGAATTCGGGCCTTGGATGGAATAGTCTTCAGGCATTTTTGGATGCAGCCGGTGGCTGCGAGTCCTCCAGAAAACGGGAGTTATAACATAGAGCGATTTGCTATTAGCTAATAGCTGTTAGCCTTTAACTCCAAGTGAAAAGCTATAGAAGAATGAAATACTACTCACCTGGAAATATCAACTCCCATTGCCTTCTTAGACGATCCGACGTTTGCATGATTTGTAAGGATTCGTCCAGCGGCATGACAGGGCTTTCCAACAGGCCGGCGTCCAGGCAACGCATGACCTCGGCGGCCTGGTAACCATAACCGCCACCTTCCATGGGCAGGGTCACTGTTTCCGAATCTCCATCACGAGGTTCGATGGTCAATCTGCCTAGCTTCCATGGCTTTTCCATTCGAATGCTACCGGCCGAACCATGGACAGAAATATCGTCGCGGAAAGCGCCATCCACTCCAGCCGATAGCAGTGCCATCCTGATTTTGCTGTAGTGGAACACAGCGCCGAAATGTTCGTCGATACCCGTCGTGCCAAGGTGAGCGATTGAAGCCATTTCCTCGGGCTGTTGGCTGAAGACGAGGGAAGCAAACGAGATCGGGTAGATGCCCAGGTCCAGCAAGGAGCCGCCGCCCATGGCTAGGTTGTAGATTCGGCCTTCTGGGTTCATCGGCAACTGGGCATGGAAGCCGGCCTTGAGGAGCCGCAGATCGCCAATGATCTGTTCTGTAAGGAGTTGGCGCATTTTGACCACAATAGGCAGCCAGCGGATCCACATGGCTTCCATGAGGAAGAGTTGCTTCACACGCGCAATCTCGATCAATTCAGACAGCTGCGCTGCGTTGAGCGTGAATGGCTTCTCACACAGTACCGGCTTACCCGTTTCCAGCGCGGCCCTGGCGTGTGGAAGGTGGAGATGATTGGGGGAAGAGATGTAAACAATATCCACCTCGCCGTCCGACACGAGAGCTTCGAGAGACGAATAGGTTTTGCATCCGCTAAAGCTTCGCGCGAAGTCGAGCGCCGATTCCGCAGTGCGGGAATACACTGAATGGATGCGCGCGTTGGGAAGCAGCGCCAGATCGCGGGCCATAGCATGCGCCATAGCACCGGCTGCCACGAAACCCCAGTTATAAGTACGCGAATTCATTCTTTGATTTTTTGGAAATCAGCGATGATGCGATCATGCAGATGGTTTGTTTGGTCGTCAACCACTTTGAATTGCGGGTTTGCGTCATACCAGGCGACGATTTCATGGCTCCCTTCCGAGAAGGGGATCTGTGGATCAAACGCTGGAACCAGACGTCTTATCTTTGAATTATCGAAGATGACGCTGTGCGCCTTATCGCCCAGCAGGCTGGCACCCCAAGACGCGTCATATTTGGCAATAACTCCCGACGGAATGTGAACAACCTTCAATTCGAGGCCTGCGGCCCTAGCCACATAGTCAAAGATGGCATTCCACGTGAGCAACTCGTCCGATGTTATGTGAACTGCCTCCCCAATGGCAGCTGGATTTCCCAATAATCCAACAAAGCCAACGGCGAAATCACGATGGTGGGTCAGCACCCATATAGAAGTTCCGTCGCCATGGATGATGACGGGCAACCCGCGACGCATGCGATCCACGACGGTCCAGCCGCCATGGAAGGGAAGTAGGGTCTTATCGTAAGTATGTGAAGGACGAACGATGGTTACAGGGAAACTTCGCTCGCGGTGGGGTTTCATTAGCAATGCTTCACACGCCGCCTTGTTGCGTGAATACTCCCAGAATGGGTTAACCAGCGGAGTTTCTTCCGTGATCGGTAAACGCTGTACAGGTTTCTGGTACGCAGAAGCGGAAGAAATGAAAACGTATTGCTCAACTTCGCCTAAACATGCATCAACATCGCGTTGGACTTCTTCAGCATGGAAAGCGATCCAATCAACGACAACATCGATGTGATGTTGGCGAATGGCACGTGCCAATGCGCCCGGATCCTGGCGGATATCCGCATGGATTACTTGCGCCCCAGCTGCCACGGGTCGAATGGATTCACCACGGTTGAGCAGAAATAAATTGTCACCTTGAGCCAAAACCAACGGCGAACAAGCCGAAGAAATGATGCCAGTGCCACCGATGAAAAGGATGCTCTTTGTCATGCTCAAAAGAGTGTAATCGAACATTGTCAAAATAGGATGCACCTCTTATCATTACACTTTGTGTTTCCTGCCAGTCGTTCCCAAGTAAATCGTTTTTTCGGAGGAAAGGTTTGAAACAACTTTCTATCGGCAAATACCGCGGCCTGCAACAATGCTCAACGCCCAATGGGGCATTGTCTATTCTGGCGCTGGACCACCGCAACAATCTGCGCCAAGCACTTGAAAAGGCAGGCGTGGAAAACGCGGGGCCGCAAGAGTTGACCGAATTCAAACTGCAAGTCACCGGCGCCCTGGCGCCCGTAGCCAGCGCCGTGCTGCTGGACCCCGAGTTCGGGGCGGCGCAAGCGGTTGCGGCGAGCGGGTTGCCCGGCACTGCCGGGCTGCTGGTGTCGGTGGAAGCCACCGGCTACACCGGCGAGCCGACTGGCCGGGAGAGCAACCTGCTGCCCGGGTGGAGCGTGGCCAAGATCAAACGTATGGGCGCCAGTGCGGTGAAAATGCTTGTGTACTACCACCCGAAATCACCAACAGCCAAACAAAACGAAGACCTGATCAAGCAAGTGGCCGCAGATTGCGCCGAACAAGATATCCCTTTCATGGTGGAACCCCTTTCTTTTTCGATCGACCCAAATCAAAAGAGGGTCAGCGGACCTGAACGCCAGGATATCGTGCTCGAGACCGCCAGGCGACTCACGCCGTTAGGAATGGACATTTTGAAGGCCGAATTTCCGCTTGACATTGACAGTGAAAATTCCGAAGCGGCCTGGGAAAAAGCCTGTCAGGCTTTGACCGAGACAAGCTCGGTTCCGTGGGTACTGCTCTCGGCTGCCGTCGACTTCGAAACCTTCGTGCGTCAGACCACCATTGCTTGCGAACACGGCGCCACCGGCGCCGCGGTAGGCCGCGCAGTTTGGCAGGAGGCCGTGGAGCTGAAAAGCGCGGAGCGCGAGAAGTTCCTGGCGGATTTGGCTAGGCAGCGAATGAAGAAAATTACGACCATTTGCGATGAAAAGGCGCGACCCTGGAATCAGGTCTATCAGGCGAAGCCGATTACCGAAATCTGGTATCGGTCTTACTAATAACCCAACCACGGAGACATGGAAACACTTTTTTGATGCCCGACAGTTGCACTGTCGGGCTATTTACTAAGGCCACAGTACAATTGTGGCCCGTCAAAACTAATCGGTACAAAAGAAACCGAGCTAACCACTGCGAGGAGTCGAAATGTCAGTGAGGCGAGAGCCCGCCTTGGGCCCGTTCGCCTCGCTCAGGGTAAACCCCGCGAATGGATGGGCAAACTCCTAAACGATCTTGGGGATTACTTCCCATTCGCTACGCTCAAGGCAGGCTCTGGGAAACGCCGCCAAATGCGGCTAAATGCGCCCTCCTCGCAGGCGATAGATGACAGGCTTGTTATTCACCAGCCCCGAGCATCGGTACCGTAGCAAAATAAGTCGCCATAAGTTCGGTCTGCGGCCTGCTGCTCGGCGCATAATTCGACAGCCATTCTTCCTGCTCCCCCGGTACCGGCCAGACCAGATCCATCACGCGAGTGTGGTTCGTTGTACTGCTTGGGCTGCCGCCGATGCGCCATTGCTCTGCCACAGGCAGCACATCGCGGACGCGCATGACCCCACCGCTGGGGAAACCCTCCTGGCTGAGCACCATGGCGGCGAAAGCCCAGTCTTCAGGGTCCTCGCCCAAGATGGATTTCGGAACGCGGATAGTGACCTTGCGCTGCCTGGAATCGGCGAGGATCTGAAATTCGCTGCTGCTGGCGATCTGCGTGATGCCATCCTGCTCACTGGGCATGTAGATGCCCGCCGTCCAGCCCTCGGCGTGGATGCCGAAGTCCCAGGCAAAGGGGTCTTGCAGCGCCAAGTTGCGCCCGGGGAACAGCGCAGTTCCGCCAACACCATCGCCATCGGTGTCGATGTAGATGTCAAAGGTTTGCAGCGCTAAACCGTTCGGCGAACCCCAGGGATTGTCCAGCGGACCGCGCACGATGAACTTGAAGACAATATTTTCATCATCTTCACCAACCTGGAAATTCAAAATATCGAAATTGCCGGCGTTGAACACCGCGTCTTGTGGATAGGTATATGTGCCGGGCCCATGGTCGTCGCCTTCAGGGTCGGAGATGTCCAGCAAAAGTTGGATGTTGCCCAGGTCTGGGACTGTTAATTGCGCAGGACCTTCAAAAGGAATTTGGTCAACATCTATGAAGGAAGCCTCCCCTCCCAACCCATTTTCCAGCATATAGAAGGCTCGAACAGTTATCTGATCGCCAGTGTCTGCATTGCCCAATGCAGTGAGCGGAATCGTAAGCTCCACCTCACGATCCCCAACGGCTGACAGCACTTCTCCATCGCTTTCCGTCCAGAAACCATTCTGAGCAGTGTAAAGACGTGCGGTGCCGGCAGGAATGTCAATTTCGAGCTTCAGTTCACCTAGAAAACCCAAGATCGTTCCAGCCGTCGAAAAGCTGATCGCAGAATCCCCACCTGGCGCGGAAAAATACAGCTCCAGCTTTGAACTTTCGACCGCAAATGCCGAGGTTAGCTCTAAGCCGATATAGAGATTTTTCGCATCGAATCCGTAGCGCAACCCTTCAAAAACGGGGCTTGAATTCGCCTCAGCGCCGCCGGCCACCAGGTAGCTTCCGCCGAGTGTCCACTCCTCTTCCCCGATCACCCCATCGACCGTGGGCGTGAACAGAGCCTGTGAGGCTTGGTCGGCAGTGGCAGGCGCCTGCGGGATGATTGGAACGTCGAGGATGGCGGGCAGCTTAGCGCCCAACGATTGATATACGAGTTTCAGAGTTTCGCGGAACTGCTGATCGAAGATCTCATCGTTGCCTGAATTCTGGTCGGCGCCGTACCACCAGAACCAATCGGACCCTTCAGCAATGTACATCTGCTCCTTTGCCGCAGCCAACTGTTCGGCTGTCACATCGTCTTTGTGTGCGCCGGTTATGTAACTCTGCAAAAACGCCCGCGTCTCTGCCAGTAGCTCCCAAGCGGTGTTCTCCTCTTCTTCGCCGATCCAGGTGGAGAAATCATGATTGATCCAGGAGCCCGCCCATAAATCGTCAATGACCGGTTGCTCGGGCGCCAGCTCCAGGAATTCACTGGGCGTCACCGTCTTGATAAGAGGATCTTCACTGAGTTGAGAATAGAGGCTGTTCAGGAATTCCTTCCCGTCGTTCTCATAATATTCCCAGGCATTCTCACCATCCAGCAGCACGGTGACCAGGTGCGGACCCTGGGCGCCGGATTCTTCGAGCTGATCGCGAATGTTATGGATGCGGGTAATGAAATCGGAAGCCGCGGCCTCGCCATCCATACCGGAATAGGTGAAACCAACTTTGTCCGAGATGACCACGTCGCGGAACAAGATGGCAACGGGTTCGCCTCGCTGTCCCTGCACGTAGTAAGGCCGGTATAGGGTGTCGGCATTCACAACAACTTCTTCGGAGTTGCGCTCGAAACTCTCTAGGCCGAGGCTCTTTGCCAACACGCCTTCGTCCGAGGCGATCCACTGGATGCCAGCCTGGCTGACCATGGTGACAATCTCTTGCGCCACCGAGCCTTCCGCCGGCCACATGCCGCGCGGCAGCACGCCGAAATGATCTTCGTAGA